>JAJRXN010000250.1 GCA_024276295.1 Acidobacteriota bacterium | reverse complement strand
GGAACGATCGCCGCCGGGGACAGGCCGCATCGGGAGTGGATCCGTCTCGGGGACCCGGCCCGGGCCATGCTGGGCGGACTGCGAGGCATGCTCGTCGCCGCGGGGATCGATGTCGAAGAATCGCTGCAGGTCGGACGTGCGCCGGAAGATGCCACGGTCCTCGTGCGCCGGACGAGCCAGCCGCTCGCCTCGCTGGTCCGGGCGATCAACAAGTACTCGTCCAACTTCGGCGCGGAGATCCTGCTCAGGCATCTCGGAGCCCGCGTCCCGCCCGGAACGCGATCCACGGAGGCGGGCCTCGAGGCGGTCCGGCGCTGCCTCGATCGCTGGGGCGTGGAGCGCGGGAGGCTGATCCTCGCGGACGGCTCGGGATTCGCGCCGGCGAACCGGCTGACGGCCCGCGCGCTGACCGGGGTGCTCGCCGCCGCGCTGCAGCACCCCGCATGGGGTCCCGAGCTGGTGGTGTCGCTGCCCCGGGCCGGAGAGGACGGATCGCTGCGCCGCCGGCTCGCGTCGCTGCGCGGGCGGGTGCGCGCCAAGACCGGGTCGCTCGCGCGCGTGGCCTCGCTCGCCGGACTGCTGACGACCCGGAACGGCCGGACGGTGGTCTTCGCCGTTCTCGTCAACGCATCCCGGGGAGAGGTTCCCCGGGGATCTCCCGACGCGCTGGTCCGCGCGCTGGCGCAGGACCTCGACACGCCCCGGACTGCGGCCGAACGCGCCGAACCGAACTAGAAGGGCAGACCGATCGAGAACTGGAAGCGGTTGGTCCGATCGAAGGGCTGCTCCCGCACGGGCCAGCCGTAGATCAGCCGGATCGGCGCCTGGAACACCGGCAGGAACACGCGGAACTCGAGGCCCGTCGACATGCGCGCCGTCTCGACCGTGAAGTCCTCGCCGTTGTTGTACGTGCCGCCGACGTCGAAGAAGGCGGCGATCGTCGCCGTGCGCCCGACGGGCAGTCCCAGTTCGAACTGAAGCAGCGCCATCTTGCTCCCGCCGACGAACACCGGGAACAGCAGCTCACCACCGAACGGAATCGGGTCTCCGTCCGAGTCCAGCCGTGCGCGCAGTTCGACCGGAGAAATCGTCCGGGTCTCGAAGACCCGTGGGCCGATCGTGTCACCGCCGAGGAAGAACCTCTCGAACCGCGGCACGCCCCCGACGAGACCCGGCTCGCGCCGGAAGGTCCCGAACGGCTTGATCCAGGCCAGTTCGATGTGGCCCGCCACGAAGAACCGCCGGAACAGCGGCCGGTAGATGCTCGCCTCGATGCGCGGCTTGAAGTAGTTGTTCTCGCCGCCGAGGGCGTCCCAGGTCACCTGCGGCAGGAGCAGGATCTCCTGCCCGTTGGTCGGCCGCAGGAAGTTGTTCACCTTCCGATAGCGGAACAGGGGCGTGATCGAGGCCAGCGTGGTCGAGGTCTGCGTGAAATCCGCCGTCAGGTCGAGCGTATCGGCCTCGATGCTCTGGTACTGGTAGCTGACCTGGATCTGCGAGAAGTCCCCGAGGCGACGGCCGATCGTGACCGTTCCTCCCGTCGCCGTCTGGGACAGCCGCTGCAGGTCACCGAGGGCATCGCTGACCCGGCCGAAGTCGAACCGGCGCCGGAAGAGCGAGAACCCGACGGTCCACGGCCGGCCCATGAACCACGGCTCCGTGAACGAAACCGACCCGCGGCTGGCCCGACTGCCGACGGCGACCGAGACTCCGAGACTCTCACCCCGCCCGAGGAAGTTGCGCGTCTGGTAGCTGGCGAGGAAGAACCCGCCCTCGAGATCGCTGTAGCCGCCACCGACCTGGATCTCGTTGCGGGACTGCTCCTCGCCACTGATGATGACGTCGACTTCGGGCTTGTCCTCGACGGGGCGCAGCAGCGGCTCGTCGCCCGGGACCCAGAAGCCGAGCTGCTGCAGCTTGAGCATCGAACGATCGAGCGCACTCCGGTCGAGCAGCTCGCCCTCGAAGATGTTCAGCTCGCGGCGCAGCACGATGTCATGGGTCTCGGTATTCCCGCGGAACTCGATCCGCCGCACGCTGTAGGCCTCGTCCTCGTCGATCTGGATCACGACGTCGGCGACCGGTTCGTCCTCGTGCTTCTCGAAGCGCCGGGTGACCGCGGCGTAGACGTAGCCCTTGTGCCCGTACAGGGCGCGGATACGCTCCAGGCCGTACTCGATCAGGTTGTCGCGGACGGTCCCCCCGGAAGCGAGCGGAATCGCGGCGCGGAGCTGCTCTTTCTCGAAGACTGTCGGCCCTTCGAAGCGGATCTCGCCCAGCGAATAGACCGGGCCTTCCTCGACGGGCACGGTGATGTAGACCCACTTGCGCTGGGCGACATCGGGCTCGGGCTGGACCGGCGGCTCGAGCAGCTCCGGCGGAATCGGCTCACCACGCCGCTGCAGGCGCTTGATCTTGCGCTCTCGCCGCCGGGTCTCCTTCTCCCACCGTCGACGCGCCTTCCGCGCCGCCTTTTCGGGATCGACCTTTCCCTTGGCACGAACCTCGACGACCGGCGGCTTGACGTCCGCGTCGAGATACCCCTGGTCGCGGTATAACGTCAGGACGTTGTTGATGTCCTGCTGGTACTTGAGCGGGTGATACAGCGCCTTCTTGCTCAGGGGCCAGTACCAGCGCCAGACCCGTGTCATCTCGAGCTGCCGGCGCAACGTGCGATCCGAGAACGCCTCGTTGCCGACGAACTCGAGCTTGCGGATCTTGGTCTTGCCGCCGGGGGCGATCAGGAACGTGACCTTGCGGCCCGAGCCGGCGACTTCCGTGACCCTGGCCTCGACCTTCGCGTCGAGGTATCCCTTCTGGCCGAGCAGCTCTTCGATCAGCTTGCGTGCACGCCACAGCCGCTTGCGATCGAGCGGTGTCCCGATCGTCAGGGAGAAGTCGCGCTCCTTGAACCAGTCCTCGATCTGCTGCTGGTTGGCGACCTTGTTCTTCTGGTACTCGATCGCGAGGATCGTCGGGCGCTCCTCGATGATGATGATCAGCACCGCACCGTCGGCCTCGCAGCGCCGGGCGAAGCGCAGGTCGGCGAACAGGCCGCGCTCCCAGAAACGCTGGAATTCCTGACGGATCTTCCGATCATCCCAGCGGTCGCCGGGCCGGATGCGCAGGTCGAAGCGGACGGCGTCGCTGCTCATCCGCTGGTTGCCGCGGACCTCGATCTTCTTGATGGTCTGGCAGGGGTCCTCGTCGGCCGGCGCAAGCACCTGCCCGGAGGCCGCGGCCGCTCCCAAGACGGCGCACAGCACGCCTGCCGCAAGGAAACGCAGGATCGTCGATGGGATCTCGGCTCGCATCGCGCGCGTAGCCTAGCCGCAATGGGGGCGCCGTGCATCCGCCTCGACACGGGTGTGCGCGGCATGCCGACCGCGGCAACTCCGGGACTTCATCAGTGGCTGGCCCGTGCCCGCTGTCGCGCCAGCAGGTCCGCGAGTTCCTGACGCAGCCGCTCGTTGCGGCCCCTGATCTCGCGCAGCGGAAGTTCTCCGGCAGCGCTGACCACGAAGAGCTGCTGGGACCCGTCCGGGCGCTCGAGGAGCTTCCAGGGCCCGAGCCTCACGACCCAGGACCGCGCCCGCCCCTCGGCCGCGGGAGTCTCGGCGAAGACGGGGCCGGCGTGGAGCGCCCGCTCGGCCTGCTCGCCGGCGAGCAGATAACGCGAGAGGTCTTCCCCCTCGACGGGGCGCGTCGGGCCGACTCGAATGAGCCCCGCGAGCGTCGGCAGCAGATCGACGAGGGAGGCCGGCCCGCGGACCTCCACGGCCGGCGCCACGGCCGGACCGGCGATGATCAGCGGCACATGGATCGCCCCGCGCGCCAGACTGCCCGCGGGATCGAACAGCAGACCCTCCTCGCCGAGAAGCGAACCGCGCTCGGCCGTGACGATCACGACCGTGCGCGCCAGTTCTCCACGAGCGGCGAGGTTCGCCAGCAGGTCGCCCACCACGGCGTCCGCGGTCTGCACGGCCCGGGCATAGCCCGCGACCCAGGCCCGCTCCGAGGCGGCGCGTTGCCGGCCCTCCGCATGGACGGGGACACGCGCCGGCGGCGCGTCGCGGCGCGCGAGTGCGGCCCACGGGGTCCGCACGATTTCGGCGGCACCGTCTTCGACCGGATGCGGGTGCAGCAGCTCGGCGATCTCCACCCAGGCGAACCAGGGAGCCGAGGGCGAACCCGCCAGCCAGTCACGGAAGGCGCCGGCGGTCTCCTGCCCGGGCCTGATGGCATCGGGCGGGTTCTCGCGCGCAATGCCCGTCATGCGTGCCAAGGCGAGCCTCGCCACCCAGTCGGCGATCCGTGTCGGGTCGTCGTAGAGCGAGAACATCTCGGCAAAGCGGGTGGCACGGCCGTCGAGTCGGCGCGTCGACACGAAAGCCGCCGTCGAGTAGCCGTAGGACGTCAGCAGTGCCGGCAGTCCGGCCCCCGTCAGCGCGAGGCGCCCGTCAGTCGCCCGGAGACGGTGGGCCCACGGGTACTGCCCGGTGAGCAGCGATGCGGCGGCCGGCGCGAGTCCCGTGGAAGGCGTCACCGCGTCGGCCAGGCGGGCGCCTCGATTGGCCAGCTGATCGATCTGCGGCGTGAGTTCACCGATGGCACCGTAGCTTCCGAGGGCATCGGCTCTGAGTCCCGAGACGGTGACGAGGAGGACGTTGGGATACGACGAGTCGCCCCCGCCTCCCCTGCCGGCATGCGTCCCGAGCCAGCCGATTGCTCCCAGACCCAGCAGCAGTGCCAGCAGGCCACCACCTCCGATCGCAAGGCCCCAGCTTCCGTCGAGTGCCCGCAGAATGACGGTCGGCAACACCAGACCGACAAGAAACACGCCAGCGCAGAACGCCAGGGCCGACGTGATGAGCACCGTCGAACGCCCCGCCCCGAGCCCGGCCGGCGTGGCGAAACGCACCAGCGCGGGATCCAGCGCGAGCAGGAGCGCCAGGATCCAGCGCCCGAGTTCATAGCGGCCAGGCTGCTGGCCGACGCCCCGGGCGACCGCATGGACCAGAAGTGCACAGACGGCACCGAAGACCAGGCCGCAGAGCGCGCCCGTCAACGTCCCCACGAAACCGATCGCGGCCAGTTCCGGGGGAGAAAGGCCGGGCCGGCCGGCGCTGACAGCCACGCGCGAGGCATCGGCAAGGCCGATCGCGACGCCGAGGCCGGCGCCGAGAATCCCCCCGGTGCGCAGCGCGCGGAGCGCCGTCGCCGGAAGGTGGCGCGGCACCATTCCCTGGCGCGCGAAGAACGAGACGATCGCCCCCTCGATCCCGGACGTACGCCGGGAGGCGAGGAGACGCAACGCCGCGAACAGTGCGAACCCCTGCAGAGGCCGCCAGAGACCTCGCAGGCCGATCTCCGTGAAGCCGAGATCGATGCGCGTGCCTCCCGTGCCAAGCACGATGAGCAGGGCCAAGCCAAAGAGCACGATTCCCGCGTTGGCAAGTCGGGCCAGCAGTCGCCGCGGAGAGGAGATGGTCATCACTGCGCCCGATCGCGCAGCAGGGTCACGGGCCCCGCCGCCGCGGCCAACTCCTGACACGACGCGATCTGGCTTGCTATGGGCACGGCGCTCATTCTAGCGTCAGCGGGGCCATGCCGCGTCCGGCCGGAACCGCGGCCGGCAGGCGCGACCCGGGTGGACACGGAGGACCAGGGATGGATGCAGCGGCCGTTCCCCTGCCAGACCTCGAAGCCTTGCTCGACGAACTGATCACGCAGCAGGAGAGCAAGCTCCGACGCCTCGGCGAACGGATCGTCCCGGGGATCACGCTCGATGATCTGCTCGCGCCGGACGACGTGCCTGCGCTCGCCGCGGACCGGGACTTCATGTACGAGAGCGGGGTCCTCGCAGGGCTCCTGTCGGCGCGCACCGCGATCCGCGCCCTCCCCTACGTGTAGCGAAGCTTGTTGGTCACCCTATTGGCCTCCCGAGCCGCCCCGCCAGGCGGAGACCCCGGTGGCAGGCCTTGTGGCCGCGGCTTTGACTGATGCCAGGTGGAGGGCTCGGACGCGGGATTCAGGGAAGGCGCGCCGCGGAGCGGTCGCCGGGCCTGATCCAGCGGCGGCCGGCCACCAACAAGCTTCGCTACACGTAGGGGGTTGCGCGGAAACCGGGGGCTCCGGCGGCATCGCGCCCTGGAGCCGATCCGGATCGGCAGACGTCAGGTGGTTCAGGTGGGGAGCCCGGGGCCCATCGCAACGGGTCTTTCGGTCTGCAGGGGGGAGGTCATGCCTTTTTAAGTCCCGTTGTCCCGGACTCCCCAACGGCAACTTAGGTCCAGGCGCCGGGCCCGTCCAGCCGGGCCCGGCAGCCTCCCGGATCAGAGTCGCTTGACGATCTCTTCGCCGAACTCCGAGCACTTGACGGTCGTGGCGCCCGGCATCTGCCTCGCCACGTCGTAGGTCACGCGGCCGCCCTCCACGGCCTCGGCGAGCGCCCTCCGGATCGCGTCAGCGGCTTCCTGCCAGCCGATGTGCTCCAGCATCATCACGCCGGAGAGAATCAGCGACCCGGGGTTGACCTTGTCCTGGCCGGCGTATTTCGGTGCTGTGCCGTGTGTCGCCTCGAAGCAGGCGATCTCGTGGGACATGTTGGCCCCCGGTGCGAAGCCGAGGCCGCCGACCTGCGCCACGGCCGCGTCGGAGATATAGTCGCCGTTGAGATTCATCGTTGCGATCACATCGTACTCATCGGGACGCAGCAGCAGCTGCTGGAACATCGCGTCGGCGATGCGGTCCTTAATCACGACCTTGCCCGCCGGGGGCTCACCCGACAGGTCCGATTCGAGCACGACCCGGTCCCCGAAACGCTCCGTGGCGACCTTGTAAGCCCAGTCGCGGAATGCCCCTTCCGTGAACTTCATGATGTTGCCCTTGTGAACGAACGTGACCGAGCCCTTGCCATGCTCGATGGCGTACTCGATCGCCATGGCAACAAGGCGCTCGGTGCCAGCGCGGGAGATCGGCTTGATCCCGATCCCTGCCTCGACAAACGCGCGCGTGACACCCAGTTCCTCGTTGAGGAAGCGGCCCAGCCTGGCGGCCTCCTCCGTTCCCGCCGCGAACTCGATACCGGCGTAGACGTCCTCCGTGTTCTCACGGAAGATCACGATATCGAGCTTCTCGGGGTGCTTGACCGGCGCTCCCATCCCCGGCACCCACTTGACCGGACGAACGCATGCGAACAGGTCGAGCTTCTGCCGGATGGCAACGTTCAGGGATCGGATGCCGCCGCCGACAGGCGTCGTGAGCGGGCCCTTGATCGCCACGCGATGGTCGCGGATTGCGTCGAGAGTCGCCTGCGGGAGCCATTCGCCCGTGCGCTCGTATGCCTTCTCGCCCGCGAGGATCTCGAACCAGGCGATGCGACGATCCCCGCCGTAGGCCTTGTCGACCGCCGCGTCGAGCACCCGCTTCGTCGCGCGCCAGATGTCGGGTCCGATCCCGTCGCCCTCGATGAACGGGATCCGCGGCTCGGACGGCACGATCAATGTGCCATCCTTCCACTCGATCAACTTACCTTCCGTACTCATGGGTTTCTCCGTAGCATCGCGCCCCGGCTTCCGGGTGCGCAGAAGAGGCGGACCGGACCCGCTCCGAATGCGGCCGTGTTCCGCGTTGTCGTCATGGCGAGAAAGGCAGGCCCGCAGTCTACAGCCCCCCTACGTGCAGCGCAGCTTGTTGGTAGCGCAAGGCGGGTCGACGCTCGCCCGCCAGGGGTGCGGTAGCGCCGCGACAGGTCCGGTGCGGCTGGGGCGCCGGCACGGGCCGACGGGGGCGCATCTGTCCGGGCGCGGGGCGGGCAGGCCGCCCGGTGGCCGGGCCGGGCACACGGCCGCTTCCTCAGAACGCGTGCT
>JAJRXN010000249.1 GCA_024276295.1 Acidobacteriota bacterium | reverse complement strand
TCACGGAAAGTCTAGGGTTGAAAAAAACATTCGCAAGCCCAGACTGTTGTCTGCAGGATGGGCGGTGCTGCCTGGATCGGGCTTGTCGGCGGAGGAATCGGAACATGACTGACAGATTACAGACGGCGCGGTCCGTCATCGCTGCCGGTGCGATCGCGCTGTCGCTGGTCGTCATCGTGCCCGGAATCGCAGCCCAGGCCGCCGATGACGGCGGTCTCGAGATCCGGGCCGCGGCGGGTCTCGGCTTCGACGACAACGCGTTCCTCGCGCCGCGCGATTCGTATGTCGACCAACTTACCGGGCAGTTCGTTGTGCCCGAGCGTCTTTCCGGGTTCTTCGTGCCGGTCGAACTTTCGCTCGATTACCTGTCGTCCGGAGCGCGCGCGGCGTTCTTCGTCACGCTCGATGCCGATGCGGAGATCTACTTCCAGACCGACACCGATCAGGCCGACGAGCGCAATGCGGTCCTCGAAGGCGGTCGCCGCTGGGTCCTGAGGAGGTCGGGGCGTCGCGAGAACGTCCTGTCCGTGGCGGGCAGGCTCCGCTCGACGAAGCGGGTCTATGTCGATCGTGACACCGGCATCCCGCGCACCGTGCTCGGGATCGATGCCTCGGCGCGCTACAGCTACGACGCGGTCGGTCTGCATCTGCGCTACGAGCACGAGACGGCCCGCCGCGCCGACTGGACGGTCGATGCACGCTGGGAGGATCGCTCGTATGCCGACGTCCCGGGCGTGCCGTCGCTCGACCACGGCTATTTCCGGTTGGCGCTCGATGTCGAGATCCCGCTGTCGAAGACGCTCGATCTCGACCTCGGAGGACGCTACCGGCTGCGCGACTACGACGTCTACCCGGCCCGCAACGCCCAGGGAAGCCTCCTCGGAGGCAATCCGCCGCGCAAGTACGGCTACCGCAGCGTGCGGGCCGCCCTCGACTGGAATATCGGTGACGCGTGGTCGGCCAGGGCGGGCGTGCGCCTGCTCCGGCGCAGCGACGACTACGTGGGCTACGAGGACTACGACTACATCGGATGGTCGGGTGAGGTGACGCATCGCATGTCACGGCATCGCTTCGGCCTGCGACTGCTGCGTTGGAACCGCGACTACGGCAACGCGTTCATCTTCAATCTTCCGGTCGATCCCGGCACGGGCCTGCCCAATCCGGGGAAGCACTACCGGACATGGGACGTCCGCGCACGCTGGCGCTGCGATGTGACCGAAACCCTGCGCCTTCGCGTCGAGTACCGGAAGAAGGACCAGGAGACGGCCGATCCCCGCTACGGGTACCGGCGCGACGTCGTGTTCGCTCTCCTGTCGTGGAAACGCTGAACGGCGCGGGATCCCGCGCCGTCACGTGACGCGGAGCGTCCTGCGCGCCAGCCAGGCCGCCGCGAGGCCGAACAGGGCGAGCGCCGCGAGCTGGGGTGACGTCTCGCCGAGCGTCCCGCCGAACTAGATCAGCCGGTGCAGGGCGGTCATCGCCCAGCCGGTGGGCAGGGCCTGGGCGAGAGTCTGCAGCCACGCGGGGACGACCTCGATCGGCCACCAGCAGCCACCGAGAGATGCCAGGACCAGCGTCAGCAGCACGCCGACGTTGGCCGCACGCGACGGCTCGCGGATCACCGCTCCGAGCAGCACCCCGAGCGGTGCCACGGCGAACGCGTAGACGACCAGGACCACGAGCACGGCCAGCGGATCGGCATGCAGAGGGAGATCGAGCAGCACGACTCCGGCGACGGCGGCCAGCAGCAGCACCGCGATCTGCAGCAGCGACACCGCGATGCGTCCGGCGATCTTGCCGCCGACGATCTCGCCGGACGTGACCGGCGCCGCCGCGAGCCGACGCAGCATTCCGTTCGTGCGTTCGGTAGACAGCGAGGCCGCGCCCCATGTCAGCGTCACGAGCAGCACGAACATCACTGTGTTGCCGGGGGCCGACTGCGCGAACCCGGACGGGATCACCTTCGCCCGGCCGGCGAACGATGCCTCGATCGTGACCAGGTCCGGTGGCGGCTCGTAGTCGACGAAGAGTTCTTCGGTCATCGGCCTGTCGCCCGACGCGACCTTCTGCTCGACCAGGCTGCCGATGACGCGGGCGACGGCCGCGAGAATCCGCGCCTGCACTGCCAGTGCCGCCTCGTCGCTCGTCCCCTCGTCCTTGACCAGGCGCAGCGTGATCCGCTCGCCGGAAAGGACCTGCCCGCCGAACCCTGCCGGGATGTGGAGCGTGCGGATCCGGTCGTCCGCCGCGGCCGCCTCGTCCGCGGTCATCTTGACGACGTCCAGCTCGGCGCTCTCGAGTTCGCGCAGCAGGAACGCCGCGAGCGGGCCGTCGTCCTCGTCGACGACCGTCAGGCGGGCCCTGGCGGTCGAGGGCGTCGCATCGTCACGGAACACGACACCGAAGAAAGCCGCGAACAGCAGCGGGAAGAAGAACAGCCAAAGCAGCGCGGCGCGACTGGCGAACGTCTGCCGCAGATCGTGGCGGGCGATCGTCAGCAGGCCGCGCATCTCAGACGTCTCCACGCCGGATGCGCCGCGCCAGCCGCCAGGCGCCGAGGGCGAGCATCGCCAGCCCGGCAGTGGACAGCACGGCGATCTCGGTGGTCACGTCGGCAAGTCCGCCACCGTCCCGGATCAGCGTCAGGAATCCGTGCGTCGCCCAGTAGTTGACGGTCAGCCGGCTGACCGGAAGCAGGAACGCCGGCAGGACCGGAAGCGGAACGAACGACCCGCCGACCATCGCGGAGACCATCACGACGATCGTCGTCAGCGCGTTGGCGGACATCTCGCTTCCGGTGAGCGAGACGAGCAGCAGAAGCAGGCCGGACGCGGCGGTCGCCGCTGCCAGCAGCAGCGCCAGCACCGCGACGGGCGGTCCCCAGTCGATGCCGGCCAGGACGCCGAGCGCGATCAGCAGACCGAAACCGAGCGCCGAGACGATCACGACGGCGACACACTTGGCGAGAAGGTACTCACCGACGGAGACCGGAGCGGTCAGAAGGTGTCGCGTCAGGCCGCGGTCGCGCTCCTCCATCACGTCACGGGTCGCCGACTGGGCGAAGAACAGCAGGCTGAGCACCGCCAGCCCGGGGAGCATCAGGGCCAGCACGGCCTGCATCGTCGGGCCGTCGTCCGCGCTCTCGCCATCACCGGCCGATGCGACCTCGAGTTCGATCACCGGCGGGAAGACGTAGTCAGCGACGGTCTCGAGCTTTTCGGCGATCCGCGTGCTCATGGCGCCGATGACCAGCGGATCGGGCTTCGCGTCGGCTTGCAGCATCTCGTGGAACTGGTCCAGCTCGTCCCGCAGTGTCCGCGACGCCTGCGAGAGAACGACCGCACCGGCGCGGAGCGCCTCCTCGACCGCCTGGGGCAGGAAGCGCTGCGAGGGGTTCTTCAGCAGCCGCAGTGCCGCCGGCCGGCCGGCGAGGAACGCATCGGTGAATCCTTCGGGGATGACGACCAGGGCCGACGCCTCGCCGTTCTCGATCATCGCCCGGCCCTCGTCGCCGACGATTTCGACATCGAGGGGGCCGGTGTCCTCCTGGCTGCCGAGCGCCCCGGCGAGCAGGTTCGACAGCGGCGTGTCGTCCTCGTCGAGGACGAGCACGCGCACGGACAGCCCGGAACCGCCGGAGCCGAACGCGAGCGCGAAGACACCGGCGAGCACGAGCGGCAGGGCCAGCAGCAGCGCCAGCCGGCCGGGGTTGCGCCGCCAGCGCATCAGGTCGCGACGGATGATGGCGAGCATCGCCCGCATCAGTCCCGCAGCGCGCGTCCGGTCAGCGCGATGAAGACCGACTCGAGGTTCGAGCGCTGGATCGAGACGTCATCGATGCCGGCCTCGCCGTCGAGCAGTCGCGGCAGCAGTTGGGCGAGGCCGGGGCCTTCGGGCACCACCGACAACAGCGCGAAGCCGTCGCCGATCCGACTGATCTCGACGCCATCGATGCCCGCGATCTTCCCGCGCAGATCCTCGGCTCCGAACGAACCGGAGACGCGCAGCACGTCACCCTCGCCGGCGAGTCGGGTCAGCTCGTCCAGGGTTCCGGACGCGAGGATCTCGCCGCGGTCGATGATCGCCATCCGGTCGCACAGCTTCTCGGCCTCGTCCATGTAGTGCGTCGTGTAGAGCACGGTCGTTCCGCCGCGGGCCACCTCGCGCACCACGTCGAGAATCGCCAGACGCGCCTGCGGGTCGATGCCGACGGTCGGCTCGTCGAGCAGCAGGAACTTCGGCGCGTGGATCAGCCCCATCGACAGATTCAGCCGGCGCTTCATCCCGCCCGAGTAGTCCCGCACGCGATCGTCCGCGCGGTCGGCAAGCCCGACCCGTTCGAGGGCCTCGTCGATCGCGCGCCGCCGGTCGGCTCCCTTCAGCCCGTAGAGCGACGCCCAGAACACGAGGTTGTCCCGGCCGGTGAGGTCTTCGTAGACCGCGACCTCCTGCGGGACGACGCCCAGCATCCGCTTGACCTGCTTCGGCCGCTCCCAGATGTCCACGCCATCGACGAGGACCTGCCCTGCGTCCGGCGCCAGCACGCCGGAGATCATCGAGATCGTTGTCGTCTTGCCGGCGCCGTTCGGCCCGAGCAGTCCGAAGATCTCGCCGTCACGAACCTCGAACGAGATTCCGTCGACGGCACGCACCTGTCCGAAACACCGGGTCAGGCCCTGGACCGTGAGCATCGCACCTCCAGCCCGGACGGGCGGACGCAGTTATACACCTTCGCGAGTTCCCGGTTTCCGCCGTTCGTGACGGGCAGACGCCCGGCTATCGATGCGCGGTGGCGACGGGAGTCCGCTTGCGCAACCGTGCCGCCGCGGCATGCGCCTCGAGTCGTTCGAGCCGGGTCAGCGCGAGCACGTCGTCGATCAGCTCATCGGGAACCGCCGTGCCGGCCACCGCGATCCAGGTCGGCAGACGCAGGAACGTCAGCACCGACAGGCCGGAGAACCGGTGCGCACTCCCGCCACCGGGCAGGGCATGGTTCGGTCCCGCGCCGTGTTCACCGAGAGCCGTGCAGGCGCCCTCGCCGACGAGCAGCGTGCCGTAGCGGGCGACCCGTGATGCGAGCGCCGGGGCATCCCCGACACGGAGCGCGAGCCGTTCGGGAGCGAGCTGCTCGACCAGCTTCACCCCTTCGTCGATCCCGGTGATGATCACCGAGCGCCCGTTCTGCAGCGCCCTGCTGGCGCACTCGGCAGCCGCCAGCTCGCGGAGCCGCGCGGCGAGCGCCCGGCGGACGGCCGCGACCTGGTCCTGATCGGGGGTCAGCAGCACCGGCGTCGCCGCCTCGTCGTGTTCGACCACCGCGAGCAGGTCCGCGGCGATCGCCTCGGGATCGGCCGTGACGTCGGCCAGGACGACCAACTCGGCCGCACCACCCGATCCATCGACACGCGTGATGCCGGCCACCACGCGCTTGGCTGCGGCGACCCACGTCCCGCCCGGCCCGACAACGGCGTCGCAGGCGGGGACCGGGCCCGCGCCCCAGGCCAGCGCGCCGATCGCGTGGGCGCCTCCGGCACCGAGCACGGCGTCGGCTCCGGCGATCGCCGCGGCGCCGAGCATCAGGTCGCCGGGACGCGGCGTCGCGACCCAGACCTCTCCGACTCCGGCCGCGCGGGCCGTGACGGCGGTCATCAGCACCGCCGACGGGCGGGGCCGGTCACCCCCCGGCGCGTGGCAGCCCGCGCGGTCGACCGGCAGGACGCGATGCCCCATCGACAGCACGCCGGAGCGAAGCTCCAGATCGTCGAGGCAGGCCCGCTGAGCCTTGGCGAAGTCGTCGATCCTGCCGGCGGTGCGCTCGAGCAGGGTCCGCGTGGCCGCCGGCAGACGGCCGAGGGCCGCGTCGAGTTCGTCACGCTCGAACAGGATCGGTTCGCCGGCAGCGAGCCCGTCGTGACGCTGGGCACGGGCGCGGACGGCGCCGAACCCGCCGGTGCGGACGTCGTCGATGATCCGGGCGGCCTGGGCCAGCGTCTCGGGATCGACCGGATCCCGCCGGCGGGCGAGCAGGTCTCCAGGAGACGTCTCGGGCAACAGCGTTCCCGCAGCCATCGTGTCCTTCGATCCCTCGGCAGGTGGGCGGCGTCGGGTGGCGGCGCCCTCCCCGCAAAGGTGGCGTCCGGGGAGCGCCGGGGCGAGCCCCGATTCCGGTCCGGGGTCCGGTTGCCAGGAAGCGAAAACAAGACGAATATCGGGCGGCATCGAAAGGCCGCCGTCGCCGATCGCCGCGGCATCGACCGCAGATGCACCCCGCGATGCGCAAGTCGTGGTGAAACATGGAATAATCCGCCGTTGACCCCCGCCGATTCGTGCGAACTGTAAGGAGGTGTCCCGTGAGCCGCACGGTCAGTCGCCTTGGGATCGGATGCGCGTTGCTGCTGGCCGCCGGACTGCTCGGTGGTTGCGGTGAACCACAGCCGATCAAGATCGGCGTCCTCGTGCCCGATACGGGTCCGGCCTCGAGCTACGGCAAGTCGATCCGCCAGGGCATCGACCTTGCGATCGACGAGATCAACGCCGCCGGCGGCGTGCTCGGCGGCAGCAAGATCGTCCCGGTCTACAAGGACACCGGGACGAGCGTGGAAACCGCCAAGATCGCCTTCCATGAGCTCGTCGAGACCGAGAAGGTGTTCGCGATCATCGGACCGGTGTCCTCCTCGGTCGCCCGCGGACTCGCTCCTCTGGCCAAGCAGGCGGAGACGGTCCTGCTCAGCCCGGCGGCCTCGTCACCGGCACTGACGACCGAGGGGGGCGAGTACTTCTTCCGCAACTATCCGAGCGACGTCGTCGAGGGCCACACGATGGCCGAGTTCTGCCGCAAGCTCGCGCTGGCGTCGGTGGCCGTCGTGGCGGCCGACGACCTGTTCGGCCAAGGTATCGCCGACATCTTCGAGAAGAAGTACGAGGCCGCGACACGCAAGGTCGTGCTGCGCGAGGTCTTCGCGTCGCCGCTCGACGACGAGCGGGCCGCGGAGATCGCGCGCAAGGTCGCCGACTCGGGGGCCGAAGCGGTCTACATCGCCGCGTACCAGCCGGACGTCGCCGCCCTGCTGCTCGCGCTGGACGAGATCGGCGCGAAGATCCCCCGGCTGGCGACTTCCGCGGTGACCGGCGAGATCGTCAATCTCGCCGGCAAGGCGGCCGAGCATCTCGTGTTTCCGCAGAGCGCGTTCGATCCGCAAGGCGGCGACGAGCAGGTCCGCGCCTTCGTCGAGGCCTACGAGGCCCGGTACGGTGACGAACCGGACAATTTCGCCGCGCATGCCTACGACGCGGCCCATGTGCTCGCGGCGGCGATCGACAAGGCGCAGATCCGGAGCAAGCTCAAGGGCGAGATGTGGAACATCCGCTACAAGGGCGTGACCGGAAACATCGACTTCGACCTCAACGGCGACGTGGTCCAGGCGCCGCGGCTCTATGCGGTGTTCGGAGGCAGGGTCGTTCCGTACGCCGAGTTCCGGGAGGCGATGGTGGGCCGGTCGATCCTCGCGCGCTGAGGCGGTCGGCGCGTTGCGCCGCGACGGGCCGTCACGGGGTGCGATGAGTCTCGAGCAGGCGACCGCCTGGCGGGCAGCGCTTCGCGATGCCGGCCGGTCGGTCGCCTTTGCCAACGGATGCTTCGACGTGCTGCATGCGGGGCACATGCACCTGCTCGGATTCGCCCGCCGTCACGCGGATGCCCTCGTCGTCGGGCTCAACAGCGACGCCTCCGTCCGCCGGCTCAAGGGCGCCGGGCGACCGATCCAGCCCGCGCCGGAGCGCGCGCGGGTGCTGCGGGCGCTCGAGGCCGTCGACGCCGTGGTCGTCTTCGACGAGCCGACGCCGCTCGAGCTGATTCTCGCGCTTCGCCCCGACGTTCTCGTCAAGGGGGCAGACTGGGCCGAGGACGCGATCGTCGGGGCGCGAGAAGTCCGTTCGTGGGGAGGAGCGGTTCTTCGCGCTCC
>JAJRXN010000248.1 GCA_024276295.1 Acidobacteriota bacterium | reverse complement strand
GGCTGTGACCGAGTTCCTTCGTCACGTGCACCTCGTACGGCGTGACACCGGCATGGGAGCCGTCGTGGCACGACAGGCAGCGCCGGGACATCCGGTCGAGACCGGCGTCTCCGAACGCCCTGCGGCCGCGATCCCGCCGCCGGTCGCGTCCTTCCCCGGCGCGCACGAAGCCGCCGTGGATCGTGTCGGGGTAGAGCGCGTGTGGCCGGTCCCAGCTTCCCGATGCCGAGCGGTGACACGATGCGCAGAGCACCTCCGGGGCGGCCCTGAGCATGAAGTCCGTGTCGCCGCCACGTGACGCGGCCGGCTCGACGTCCAGGCCGTGGCGGCGGTGGCAAGTCAGGCATGTGACCATGCCGTATTCGGTCGGCAGCCGGTCTCCGAGCCGCGCCGGCGCGGGCAATTCCGTCGGGTGGTTGCCGGCACCCGCGTGCCTGGCGTGACACTCGAGGCAGGTCTCGCTGCTTCCGGCCACTGCGAGTCCGGCGCTCGCCGGCGCCGCCGCGAGCGCAGCCAGTGTGATCACGATCCCTCGTCGCATCCTCGTCTTCCTTCCCGGGAAACTCGCCCCCTTGCCTGCCGGGTTCTCGGCACGTTCAGCAGGCGTTCAGGAAGCAACGGGCGTGCCATGGGGGCCGCTGTCCGCCAGTGTTCCGGCGGATCCGGGATCGGGCGTGGTCGTCGTGTTTACTCCCCGGAAAAGGGGCGGCAGGGCAAGACTTTGTCAGTCAGGGGCCGTTCATCTGTCCGGTTGCCGGCCGGCGCGATGCGTGTCAGGCCGGCTGGGGGGCTGGGAATCCGTACGGAGCGAGCGCCTGGCGGGCCTCGTCGAACAGCGCCGAGAGCGCCCGCGCGTCGAGCCGCGCCGCCTGGACGACCGGGTCGTCGCTCCATGCCTCGAAGTCGGCCTCGTCGCCGGCGGCGAGTTCGTGGGCCAGCCGGTTGCCGATGTAGACCGCCCGGTCGAGCGGCGAGCCGGCGGCACGCTGCGGTGCGTGGTGCGAACGCACCGTGGCGCAGATCGGATCGGGGAACTTCCAGTGTCGGCAGGCCAGCTCGCCGACCGGCACGTGGAACGCCGCGAACGCCGAGTCGACCAGCGGCACCGGCGCGCTCCAGTCCAGCTTGCGCTGCACGTCACCGACGATCGCCAGCACGACCAGCTTGCCGACGTCGTGGAACAGCCCGGCGAGAAAGGCGTCCGCCGGCGGCGCGCCGCTGCGCTTCGCGATGCAGTGCGCCGCCACGGCCGCCTCGACGTTGTGGCGCACCAGCCCGTCGAGCATCTGCTCGAACCCGGCGATCCTGAACAGCCGGGTCCGCAGCGTGTGGATCAGCGCGATCCGTTCGACCTCGAGCAGGCCGATCCGCACGATCGCGCGGTCGACGGACGTCACCGCCTGCAGGGCCGAGAAGAAGCTCGAGTTGGCGACGTCGATGATCGCGCGGACCAGCGACGGGTCCGGCTCGATCACCTTGACGTAGTCCTCGATCCGCGCCTTCGGTTCGCGGGTCAGGGCCATCAGGCGGTTCGCGCTCTGCGGGAGGACCGGCAGCTCGTACTCCTCGAGGAACACCGAGCGCGACAGGTGATAGCGGAACAGCACTTCCTCGCGCGAGGCGCCGGGCATCATCATGCCGACGCGGCGGGCGAGGTCGCGGCTGTCGTCGATCTCCGTCAGGCCGGCGATCTCGTCGCGCGAGAACCAGCCGACCGGGCCGGTGGCGAACTCCTCGGCGCGTGCGCCGCCCGGAAGGTCCCCGACCGGCACCGCCGCGGTCGCCTCGTCGTCCGCCTCCTCGAACACCGGTGCCGCGGCGCGCGGTGGCGTGGCCGGAGCCGGTGGATGCCCGGCGACGGTGGGGGCTGCGCGCGCGGCCGTCCTTGCGCGACGGCGCCTGCGTCCGAAGATCCAGAAGCCCACGGCCGAGCCTCCTCGTCCGCACCTCCCCCGGGGCTCTTCGGACGCCGTGCGGGCGACTTGAGAGACCTCGTGCGGACCGTCCGCGAGCGAATCGCGCCCGTTCGCCGCGCCGTCGGGCCTGCCGGCGGACCGCTCGGATCGCTCCTGTAAGATCGACCGTTCGTCGGCGCGTTCCGGCGCCGAAGGAGTCTCCATGCGTCGTCTGTCCTGCCTGTCCGTCTCGCTGATGATCGCCGTGTCCTCCGGCGGCGCGCTCGCCGCGGCACCGCGCGGTCCCGTGATCGACGAGCCGCAGCTCGCCGGCCTGCGGTACCGCTTCATCGGGCCGATGCGCGGCGGGCGCGTGACCGCGGTCACCGGGGTCCCGGGGCATCCCGGGCTGTTCTACATGGGCTCGACCGGTGGTGGCGTCTTCCGCACCACCGACGGCGGCCTGACCTGGGAGAGCCTCTCCGACGTCGATCCGGAGACGTTGCGGGACGATCCGACCGCGGCGTCGGTGTTCGGCAGCGCCTCGGTCGGTGCGATCGCCGTCGCTCCGTCCGATCCGAACGTGATCTGGGTCGGCATGGGCTCGGTCGATATCCGTGGCAACACGTCGGCCGGCGACGGTGTCTACCGTTCGACCGATGGCGGCGAGACCTGGCAGCACGTCGGGCTCGAGGATGCCGGGCAGATCGGCCGCATCCGCGTCCATCCTGACGACCCGGACCGGGTCTGGGTCGCCGTGCTCGGCCACGCCTTCGGGGCCAGCCGGCAGCGCGGCGTGTTCCGCTCGGAGGACGGCGGAGCGAGCTGGGAGAACGTCCTGCACGTCAGCGACGAGGCCGGCGCGGTCGACCTCGCGCTCGACCCGGAAAACCCCCGGATTCTCTACGCCGCGTTCTGGCAGGCGGTGCGCCTCCCGTGGACGATGATCAGCGGCGGTCCCGGCAGCGGGCTCTACAAGTCGGTCGACGGCGGCGACACCTGGGAGAAACTCACGCGCGGGCTGCCGGAGGGTGTCCTCGGCAAGATCGCCGTCGCGGTGTCCCCGGCGCGGCCGCAGCGCGTCTGGGTGCTCGTCGAGCACGCGACGGAGGGCGGGCTGTACGTCTCGGACGACCGCGGCCGGCACTTCCGGCTCGTCTCGCAGGACCGCAACCTGCGCCAGCGCGCGTGGTACTACACGCACGTCTACGCCGACCCGCAGGACCCCGAGACGGTCTACGTGACCAACGTCCTGCTCTGGCGCTCGCACGACGCCGGCGCGACGTGGGAGTCGATCCGGGCTCCGCACGGCGATCATCACTACCTGTGGATCGATCCGGACGACCCGCAGGTGATGATCAACGGCAACGACGGCGGCGCCAACGTCACCCGCAACGGCGGCGCGTCGTGGACCACGCAGGCCAACCAGCCGACGGCGGAGATCTACCGCGTCACCGTCGATGACCGCTTTCCGTACCGGATCTACGGCTCGCAGCAGGACAACACTTCGCTGTCGCTGCCGAGCCGCACCCGCTCCGGGCGGATCACGCGCGCCGACTGGTATCCCGTCGGCGGCTGTGAGAGCGGACACGTCGCGGTCGATCCGCGCGACCCGGAGATCACCTGGGTCGGCTGCTACGGGGGGACCATCAGCCGCCACGACCATCGCACCGGCGAGGACCGGCAGGTGATGGCGTGGCCGCAGCTCGCCGTCGGCCGCGGTGCGGACCAGCTCGAGTACCGCTTCCAGTGGAATGCGCCGATCCGCATCTCGCCGCACGATCCGTCGGTGGTCTACCACTGTTCGCAGTACGTGCACCGCTCACGCGACGACGGGCGGACCTGGGAGATCATCAGTCCCGACCTGACGCGCGACGACCCCGACAAGCAGCGCCCCGCCGGCGGGCCGATCACGCTCGACAACACCGGCGTCGAGGTCTACGACACGATCTTCGCGTTCGAGGAGTCACCCCACCGGCAGGGTCTGCTGTGGGTCGGGACCGACGACGGCCTGGTGCACCTCTCGCGTGACGACGGCGCGCACTGGGAGGAGATCACGCCCAAGGGAATGCCCGAGTGGGCGACCGTCAACACGATCGAGCTGTCGGCGCACGCGCCGGGACGCGCGTTTCTCGCCGTGCATCGCTACCGCCTCGACGACTTCCGCCCGTACGTGTTCCGGACCGACGACTTCGGCGCGCACTGGACGCTGCTGACCGACGGCCGCAACGGGATCCCCGACGGCCACTTCGTGCGCGTCGTGCGCGAGGACCCGGTCCGGCGCGGACTGCTCTACGCCGGGACCGAGTACGGGCTGTACGTCTCGTTCGACGACGGCCGCCGCTGGATCCGCCTGCAGCGCAACCTGCCGGTGACGCCGATCACCGACATGGCGGTCCGTCACGGCGACCTCGTGCTCTCGACCCAGGGGCGGGGCTTCTGGATTCTCGACGACCTGTCGCCGCTGCGACAGATCACGCCGGAGATGCTCGGCGAGCCGGTGCACCTGTTCGCGCCCCGCGAGACGATTCCGCTCGGCCCGCACGGCGCGACGATCGACTACCTGCTCGCCGCCGACCTCGATCCGGACGACACCGCCGGCGCCGAACTGGTGCTCGAGGTGCGCGATGCCGACGGCGGGCTGCTGCGCCGCTTCTCGAGCCGCGAGGAGGACTACCGCGCACCGAATCCGTGGCCCGAGCCGCAGGACGCGGCGCGCGTGCCGCGCACGCTTCCCGCCCGACGCGGGCTCAACCGCTTCGCGTGGGACCTGCGCCTGCCGGAGCAGCGGCTGGCCGACGGGACGGTCCTCTGGGGGCGCCCGACCGGTCCGCGCCTGCCGCCGGGAGACTACGAGCTGCGGCTGACGCTCGGCGGGACCGTGCGGACCGCGACGCTGCGCGTCCGGCAGGATCCGCGCACCGGCTACGCGACGGAGGACCTGGTCGAGCGGTTCCGCCTCGCCCGCACGGTGTGGGACGGCCTCGGCCGGACGCACGAACTGGTCCGCCGGGCCCGCAGCCTGCGCGAGCAGCTCGACCTGTTCGAGCGGCGCGCCGGCGACGCGGACCTGGGTCAGGAGGCGAAGGACCTCGCCGCACCACTGCGCGAGGAACTCGACGCGATCGAGGGCGAGCTGACCCAGCCGAAGTCCGAGGCGGCCCAGGACATCCTCAACTTCCGTCCCGGTCTCGACAACCAGCTCGCGTTCCTCCAGCGGGTGATCGAGTCGGCCGGCGGCCGGCCGGCGGACTCGGCCTACGCGCGCTGGAAGGAACTCGAGGCCGAACTCGCCGCCCTCGGTGCCCGGCTCGATGCGGTGGCCACCGAACAGGTGCCTGCGCTCGTCGAGTTCATGCGGTCCCGCGGCCTGGCGCCGATCGGGATCCCGTAGCGCGCGTCAGCGTCCCGGTCCGCCGAACGGCGGCCCGGCGAGCATCGCGTCGAGCGGGACCTGCCGGGCGAGCCAGTCGTCCTGCCACCCCGGCTGCGCGCGGTCGAGCAGCAGCGCGATCGCGCATCCGGTGACGGCCGGCGGGGCGGACGCGCCCCCTCCGGCCACCCGCTCGATCACGCTGCCGATCCGCGCGCGCAGGGCGCGGGCCAGCGGCGCCGCGCCGGAAAGCGTCGCGGCGTCGGCCCGCTCGAATCCGCGCAGCACGGTCCAGAGGGCGAGGCCTTCCCGCGTCTCCTCGAAGCGCAGCCGGTCGAGCGCGCTCGCCGGCAGCAGCGCCGCGCGCCGGAAGCGGATCCGCGCCACCGCCAGGGCGGCGTCCCGCGCGCCGGCCGCATCCTGCTCGTCGAGCGCCTCGGCGAGCGCCTGCGCCTCCTCGCGGACCAGCCGGCGCCGCGCCTCGGCGGCCCACGCCTCGGCGGGCGGCTCTCCGCGATCGGCGAGCGGAGGCGGCAGCCGGACCTCGTCGGCGAACCAGCCGTCGAAGCGTCGGGCCAGGGCGAGGCCGACCTGCCGTGCCCGCCGCGCGGGATCGTCGTCGCCCGCGATCTCGTCGAGCACGCGGGCCACGGCGTCCGGCACGCTGCCTCGCCCGGCCGGGGCGGCGGCCAGACCGGCCCAGGCGCGGTCGAGCCTCCGGGCGAGTTCGCGCGCGACGGCCTCCGGGGCCGGATCGCCGGCGGCGAACACCAGGCCGGCCGCGGCGAGCGGCACGGTCAGGAACGCCGGCAGGGGGTGCGGGCTGGCCATCGGCACGCTCCTCGGGACCGGCGGGCTGCGGTCGCGCCGATTCTGGCACGGCCGGCACGTACGGACTTGACAGCGGGAGGTGGGTGCATAATCATTCGCTATTCACTGCTCATGCAAGTCGGCGGGATGCCGTCCGCGGGGCGGGGAGGGGCGATGCGGATCGTGCTGGCGTTTTCCGGAGGGCTCGACACCTCCTTCTGCGTGCCGTACCTGGCGGAGAAGCACCGGGCGGAAATCGTGACGGTGACCGTCGACACCGGCGGCTTCGACGCCGGGGAGCGCGCCGCGATCCGCGCCCGCGCGCGGGCGCTCGGCGCGGTCGAGCACCGCGAGATCGACGCGCGCCAGGCGGTCTGGGACCGTTTCGTCGCGACGCTGATCCGCGGCAACGTGCTGCGCGGCGAGGTCTACCCGCTGTCGGTCGCCGCCGAGCGGACGCAGCAGGCGATCGAGGTGGCGAAGGTCGCGCGCGAGGTCGACGCCGACGCCGTGGCCCACGGCTCGACCGGGGCCGGCAACGACCAGGTGCGTTTCGACGTCGCCTTCCACGTGCTGCTGCCCGATCTGCCGATCCTGACTCCGGTGCGCGAACTCGGCTGGTCGCGCCGGCAGACCGCCGACTGGCTGGTCGAACACGGCTTCGACGTGCCGTCCGGCGCGAGTCGCTATTCGGTCAACGCCGGCCTGTGGGGCACGACCCTCGGCGGCGACTGGACCCACGATCCGTGGGCCGCGCCGCCCGACGATGCCTGGGATGCCTTGGGCCCGGCCGCGGCCGCTGACGGCCGGGACGTCGTCATCGGATGGGAACGCGGCCTGCCGGTCTCGCTCGACGGCGAGCGGCTCTCCGGCCCTGCGCTGGTCGCGGCGCTGTCCCGGATGACCGGCCCGCTCGGCGTCGGCCGCGGGATCCACGTCGGCGAGACGGTGCTCGGCATCAAGGGGCGGATCGGCTTCGAAGCGGGCGCCGCGCTCGTGCTGATCGCGGCGCACCGCGAACTGGAAAAGCTCGTGCTGACCCGCTGGCAGGCGTTCTGGAAGGACCACCTCGCGCGCTTCTGGGGCGACCGGCTCCACGAGGGCCAGGCGTTCGATCCGGTGATGGACGACATCGCGGCGATGATCGGGCACTCGCAGCGACGCGTGGAGGGCCGCACGCGCGTCCGGCTCGACGAGGGCCGGTTCGCGGTGACCGGTGCCGAGAGCCCGCACAGTCTGTTCGCCCCCGAAGTGGCGACCTACGGCGAGACCCATGCGCTGTGGTCGGGCGACGAGGCGCGGGCGTTCGCCCGGATCGCCGCCATCCCGGCGCGACTCGCCGCGGCGCGCGGCGGGGGGGAGGAGCTTCCATGACGCGCACCACCCGGCTGCGGCTCGACCGGATCGCTTCGTCGACCCGGCACGCCGGGATCGGCCACGACGTGCTGATCGGCCCGGAGATCGCGTGTCGCGAGGGCTGCGTGCTCGCGGTGCGGATCCTCAACGACAAGTCGACCTACAACCAGGTCGAGATCCCGACCGGACGGCTCGTCCGGCTGCGCGCCGGCGACACGCTGGCCGGCACGCTCGGCACGCGGCGCGCGCTGCGCGGCTACGCCGGCGTCGTGCCGGACGCGCTCGCGCCGGGAGACACGATCCACGTGCTGAACATGGGCGGCGTGCTCGGGCGCTGCACCGCCGGCAACCCGGATCTCGGACCGCCGTTCGAGGCGGAGGTGCTCGGCGCGGTGCTGACGTTTCCACCGACCGGAGACCGGATCGGCCGTCCGGCGCACGTCCGCACGGAGGCGATCGCCCCGGCGGAACGGCTGACCGCCCGCACGCCGGTCGTCTACGTCGCCGGGACCTGCATGCACTCCGGCAAGACCGTCGCTGCCGCAGAACTGGTCCGCGGGCTCTCGCGCGCCGGGTTCAAGGTCGGCGGCGTCAAGCTGACCGGCGTCTCGCTGCGGCGCGACTCGCTGGCGATGGAAGACGCAGGCGCGGTCGCCGGGCTGTCGTTCGACGATGCCGGCGTCGTCTCGACGCGCGAGGAGGACGTGCTGCCGATCGCGCGGGCGCTGCTCAACCATCTCGAGGCGACGGTGCGTCCGGACGTGATCGTCGCCGAGCTGGGGGACGGGATCCTCGGCGAGTACGGCGTCGGCCGGATCCTGGCCGACCGCGGACTGATGGCGTTGCGCGCGGCGCTGATCGTCGCCGCCCCGGACCAGGTCGCTGCGTGGGGCGCGCACCGCGTCCTGCAGGAGCGGTTCGGTCTCGAGACGACCGCGATCACCGGCCCCGCGACCGACAACGAGGTCGGCACGCGCTTCGTGCGCGAGACGCTCGGCATCCCGGCGCACAACGCGCGCCGCGAGCCGGAGGCGCTCGTCGCGCTCGTCCGCGAGGCGCTCGATGTCCGCTGCTGACCGCCACCTGCGCGTCGCCGTCGCCGGCGCGGCGGGCTACGTCGGCGGCGAGCTGCTGCGGCTGCTCGCCGGGCATCCGCGCGTGGCCTCGCTGGCGGCGTTTTCGCGCAGCCGTGGCGGCGCGCCGCTCGGCGACGTGCACCCTGCGCTGGCGCATCTGCCGCTCGGCGCGCAGCCGCTCGCGGAGGGCGGGCCGGAGCGGGCCGCCGAGGGGGCCGACGTGCTGTTCCTCGCGCTGCCGCATGGGGACTCGCAGCGCGCGATCGACGCCGTGCTGGCCCGCGAGCCGCGGCTGGTGGTCGACCTCGCCGCGGACTTCCGGATCCGCGACATGGCGCTCTACCGGCAGCACTACGGCGAACACGCCGCGCCGTCGCTGGCGCCGACGTTCGTCTACGGTCTGGCGGACGTCCTCGGCACGCGGCTCGCCGGAGCCCGGCGGATCGCGGCGCCGGGCTGCTTTGCGACCGCCACGCTGCTCGCGCTGCACGCCTTTGCCGCCGCGGGCCTGCTCGACACGCCGCCGGTCGCCGTCGCGCTGACCGGCTCGACCGGCGCCGGCGCGAGCCCGCGCCCGACCACGCACCACCCGGTCCGCGCGCACAACCTGTTCGCCTACGCCCCGGGCGGACACCGCCACGAGGCGGAGATCGCCGAGCAGCTCCGCGAGGCGAGCGGCCGCAGCGAGGAGCGCTGCACGCTGCTGCCGCACTCGGCGCCGCTCGTGCGCGGGATCCACGTCACCGCGACGTTCCGGCCGGTGACGACCTGCCCGGATCCGCTGGCGCTGCTGGGCGAGGCTTGGGCCGGCCGGCGCTTCGTGCATGTCGTCGACACCCCCCCGGAGCTCGCGGCGGTCACCGGCACCAACCACGCAAGGATCCATGCGGTCGCACGCGACGGCGGGCGCGAGGTCGTCGTCTGGTGCGTGATCGACAACCTGGTCAAGGGAGCGGCGGGGCAGGCGATCCAGGCGATGAACCTCGCGCTGGAACACCAGGAGGACGAAGGCTTGAGCTTTCCGGGACTCTATCCATGCTGAACGGCGAGGAGTTTGCCGGCGAACTGCCGGTCTACGGGCGGCTCGCGCTGCGTCCCGTGCGCGGCGAGGGCTGCCTGCTCGAAGACGAACGCGGCCGGCGCGTGGTCGACCTGTACGGCGGGCACGCCGTCGTGCTGACCGGCCATCGCCATCCGAAGGTCGTTGCGGCGATCCGCGAGCAGCTCGATGCGCTGCTGTTCTGTTCGAACGCGGTGCCGCTCGCCCCTCGCGAGCGCCTGGTCGAGCGCCTCGTGGCGTTGGCTCCCGCGGGCTGCCGCGGCGTGTTCCTCGTCAACTCCGGCGCCGAGGCCAACGAGCAGGCGCTGGCGCTGGCACGGCGCGCCACGGGACGCGCGGTGGTCGTCGCGTTCAGCGGCGCGTTCCACGGTCGCACGCTGGCGACGCTGGCGGTCTCCGGCATCGAACGCTACCGCAACCTGGCGATGACCAGTCCGGCGGGGCGCAGCCTGGCGGGCTTCACGCGGGTCGTGCCGTGGGACGACCCCGACGCGCTCGAGACCGCGATCGACGACGACGTCGCGGCGGTGCTGGTCGAGCCGGTCCAGGGCCTTGCCGGCGCGCGTGCCGCATCGCAGGAACTGCTCGTCCGTGCGCGGACCCTGTGCGATCGCCACGGCGCCGCGCTGGTCTTCGACTAGGTGCAGTGCGGCTGCGGCCGGATCGGCGCCTTCAGCGCGGCCCAGGTGTACGGCGTGACGCCCGACGCGATCACGTTGGCCAAGGGGATCGCCGCCGGACTGCCGCTCGGGGCCCTGCTCGTCGGCGAGAAGCTGGCGCGCGATCTCGGTCCGGGCGATCTCGGCACGACGTTCGGCGGAGGGCCGCTGCCGTGCGCCGC
>JAJRXN010000247.1 GCA_024276295.1 Acidobacteriota bacterium | reverse complement strand
TAGCGCTCGCGGTTGCGCTCGAACTCGCGCGTGGCATTGATCTCCAGCGCGTCGGGCGAGGCGAACGCGTCGACCTGCACCGAGTGGTCGACGATCAGGTCGCACGGCACCTCGGGGTTGATCGCGCGCGGCGAGCCGCCGAGATCGCGCATCGCGTCGCGCAACGCAGCCAGGTCGACGACGCACGGCACGCCGGTGAAGTCCTGCAGCACGACCCGCCCCGGCAGGTACGGCACCTCGCCGCGCTCGGCGGCCTGCGGCTGCCAGGCCATCAGCGCGCGCACGTCGTCCTCGGTGACCGAAAAGCCGTCGACGTTGCGCAGCACGCCTTCGAGCAGCACGCGCAGCGCGAACGGCAGCCGGCTCACGCGGCCGAGGCCGGCCGACTCGAGCGCGCCGAGGGCGAAACAGTCGACGACGCCGCCGGCGAACTCGAGCGACGTCCGGGCCTTGAACGGGTCGGCGTTGGTCATGGGAATCTGCTCCTGGGTGGGTGGGGGGCCTCGCGCGCCGCTCCGCCCGCGCGCGCGGGCGCCAGTTTGGCACAGCCTTCCCCGGCTGGCGAAACCCCGTGGCGACGAGTCGACCGGCGGTCGTTTTTTCGCGGTCTGTCCGCACGATGACGGAACCGCCCGGCCCCGGGCCGAACGCCGCGGACGGGTGCGGATCGCGGGGATCCGGCACCGCGGTCTTGACTGACTGCGTTCCGGGACTGATCTATTCAGCAGAGGGACGACCTGCCCCGTCGCAGGGCAGAGTCGGGGGCAGGGCCGACGCCCGCAGTCGGCCCCGCGGTGCGCGGCGAGGAGACACCACGGTGCAGCACGCTCCTGACGCCGGGCCGACCGGAGGCCCGGCGTTTCGCTCATCAACCCGTCGATCCGAGCGCGGCACCGGCGCGATGCTGGCCGTGTTCATCCTCGGCACGCTGTTCGTGCTGATCTCGACCGGTCTGGTGCTTGTCCAGATGAGCCAGTCCGGCCTCAAGCAGCAGCTCCGCTACCACGGCCAGGCGGTCAACGCCGCCCAGGCCGGGCTGGTCGAGGGGCTGGCCTGGTTCCGCCGCCAGACGACGCAGCCGGTGGCGACCTTCGCGCCGCAGCGCGACATGACCGCGACGCCGCCGGTCAACGAGACGGACGACCCGTCGATCGGCATCGTGCGCGACTACGAGGTCGACGCCAACGGCTCGGTCTGGGGCCGCTACGAGGTGCCGTTGACCGGCGTCGTCGACGTCACCGCGGAGCGCGCGAAGACGGGGACCGGCACCGTCTGGGCGCTCGAGTCGCGCGGGTACATCTACATCCGGCGCGATCCGGCGCTGCCCTGGGACCAGGCGCCCAACGTCGTGATCAGCCGCTCGGTGGCACGCAGCGAGATCCAGCGGCTGAGCATCGTGCTGCCGGCCAGTGCCGCGATCAACGGGGCCCGGGGCGACGGGGTGACGACCGAGACCCGCACGCGGATCTACGGGGGAAGCGACATCGGGATCGCCTACCCGCCCGGCACCGGAAACCCGAGCACCGCCGGCGAGCTGACCGGCAGCCCGACGCGCAGCCAGGTCGACCCCTACGCCGACGGCATTTCCGCCGTGTTCGGCGTAACGCAGAGCGAGCTGGTCGCCATGGCCGACATCGTGGTCGGCGCGACCAGCGAGCTGCCGGCCAAGCTGCCCGACATGGCGCTGATCGTGATCAACGGCAACGCGACGTTCACCGCGGCGCGACGGATGACCGGCACCGGCGTGATGGTCGTTCTCGGAGATCTGACGATCGACGCCAACTCGTACAGCAACTACAACGGACTGGTCTACGTCACCGGCGACTACGTCCAGAACGCCCCGTCGCAGGTCAGCGGCTCGATCATCGGCCGCGGTGCGGTCACGATCCGCGGCACCGGCGACTTTTCGGAGGTGTTCTACGACGAACCGGTGCTCTCCCAGATCCGCCGCCACATGGGCCAGTACCGCTGCAACCGCAACCAGCAGTTCTCGGCCCGCTAGTGAGGACCACCATGCACGCACAACGAGGAAGCGGCCTGATCGAGTTCATGGTTGCGCTGGGCATCCTGACGATCTGCATGCTCTCCGCGGTGGTCTACATCTCGAGCACGATGCAGGGCACGCGGATGAACAGCGACAAGGACTTCGCCATCCAGCGGGCGATCTCGATCCTCGAGGAACTCAAGGGGATCTTCGAGAGCAAGACCGGCAACGACGCCACCCTGCTCGACGGCTACGACGACGGCACGGCGACCGACCCGGTGCTGACGATCCAGGACGGCGTGACCGATCCCGCGCATCCGGTCAGCGCCAACGTGCACGACGGCGTCCGCTGGCGCTTCGAGCGGCAGATCTCGGTCGAGAAGTTCCCCAGCGTCCAGAGCAACGACGTGCGTCTGGTCAAGGTGCGGATCTTCGCCTGGCAGCAGGGACAGAAGCGCCAGCTCGCCGAGGTCAGCAGCGTGATCCGGACGATCGCCGACTCCTACCCGCCGTCGCAGGTCTACGACGTCTATGCACTGGCGATCGAGAACGTCCCCGGCTGGTGGGTCTACATGGCCAACCTGGTCCCGTTCGTCGAGAACGCGATCTCGGACCTCGAGGCGCGCAATCCGGGGCTCGAGTTCCGCGTGCACTGGGTCCGGACGCTGGGCTACGGGCGAGACCGGCAGTACCGGCCCTACGTCAACGAGGCCAGCGACTCGGTCGCCGACATCGACTGGGTCTACTTCTATCCCGGCCGGATGCCGGCCGGCGAGGCGGTCGACTACTACTACGTGCCGAGCAGCTTCCGTGGCGCGGTGTCGATCGACGGCACGCCGCAGAACGACTACGACGCCTCGTCCAATCCGTGGCCCTACGCGCTGGCCGATCAGTACAACCACGCGATGCGCTACCAGGACGAGAAGGACCTGTTCGACCGGCGCGTCGCCGCCGGACTCGAGTCGGCGGAGACGCCGACGTGGCGGCTGCTGATCGACGACATGTTCATGAACCCGGAGAAGTACGAGAACGCGATCCTGATCAACGTCCACGGCGAACTGTTTCCATTTCCGCCGGTGCGCAACTACTCCGATCCAGCCAAGGAGCCGGTGACGCAGCCCGGCGTGAGGGTCGTGACGCATCCGGCCCGGCTGCGCTACGACAACGACGACGACGTCGAACTGAGGGTCTACTCGTGGCTCGCCGATCCCGCGGCGGGCGGGTCCGACTACCTGACGGAGCCGATCGGCGTGCTGATCCGCGGGGCGACCAGCCTGCCCGGGCTGACGGTGCGCGCCATCGAGGGCGGTCTCGATCTCAATCCGGTCGACGGCACGCCGGACCCGTACGCCGCCGAGACGTTCGACACGTTCGGCGACTACGCGGGAGACATGTACTACCAGGTGTCCGTCGAGCCCGAGGGCGTGCTGATCCGGCTCTACAACAGCCCGCTGCGGACGCCCTGCGCCGGCGGAGGCGGCTGTCCGGACGGCGGCCTGCCGGCCGGCAAGCGGCTCTACGGGATGGACTACATCCCGACCCCGCTCAGCCTCGGCTCGGGCTTCGGGCCGTTCTCGCGCGACCTGACGGTGGACCAGGACCGGACCAAGAACACGGCGCGCTGGGTGATCACGCTGGTCGACGCCGACCTGGCCGACGACGCGATGATCACCGTCGAGACCCGCATCGGCAGCGACCTGACCGCCGGCACGCTGTACCCGACGGCCAACGAGCCGCCCAACCTGTCGCGGACGTACGTCTACCGGGGCAGCGACACCTGGATCTACGGTGACGGTACGGCGGCCAATCCGCCGCATCTGCCGCTGACCGAACGTTTCCAGGTGATGGGCGATCCGCGCCACATGCCGTATGCCGACGTCAAGGAGCCGTTCGATGCGACGACCAACCCGCTCGGCGAGGGGTACAATCGCTACTTCGACGACTTCCACGACGGCTCGGGCAACCGCGCGGCCGACGACGCCTTCTGGCCCGGCTTCGCCGTCAAGAACGACGGCAGCAGCACCAACGACGGCTGGTATACCGGCTCCGGCGACGTCGAGGTCGAGGTCAACCGCTGCTTCCAGATGCTGCGCGGGGCGCTGCTCAAGTCACACGCCGTGTTCACGACGATGACCGGTTGCTCGTATTACTACATCGGACTGGGCAACGAGATCGGCTACGACTGCGCCAACGACTTCTGCAACAGCATTCCGGTCTCGCGCAAGCCGTTCGACGGCGGCAGCGGCCTGCGCTACGAGATG
>JAJRXN010000246.1 GCA_024276295.1 Acidobacteriota bacterium | reverse complement strand
GGCGATGCCGGCCACGTGCGAGCCGTGGGCGCCGTCGTCGAAGAAGAACGTCACCTTGTCCGGCTCGTCCTCCCACAGGTTGAGCGCCAAGCTGACCGCGGGACGTGCGTTGCGTGCGGCGCGGTCGCCGAGCGTGAAGGGTACCGGCTCGTCGGCGTAGTCGGCGCGGATCTCCTCGTCGTCGAGCCGGCCGTCCCCGTCGGTATCGACGACGATCGCCCGATGCACGCCGCGGCGCTCGTCGGTCTCGTAGACGACGACGCCGTAGACGTCGTCGGTCCGCCCGTTGCCGTCGAGGTCCTGGGCCGCCGAGCCGCCGAGCTTCGCCTCGTCGAGGTAGCCGACGCGCACCGTGTCGGCAAGCGGCGCCGGGTCGAGCGCCTCGAAGCCGCGCAGCCACGGGCCGTCCTTGCCGTGCAGGCCGCGGCCCGTCTCGTCGGTGCCGAACAGTGCCGGCTCGAGGGCGACGTCTCCTTCGCCGGAAAAGTCGCGCGCGTCGATCACCTTGAGATCACCGGTCGAGGTCTCCCTCAGTCCGGCGATCGTCGGGTCGACGCCGGTATCGCAGATCGCGATCACGACGCCGCGTCCGTCCCACGACGGATGGCGCGCGATGAACGCGCGCGCCCCGATCGCCGAACTCGAGAGCAGCTCCCATGTCGCCGGTGCCGGCGGTTTCGGTGGCGCCTCCGGGGGCACCTCCGCGCCGGCGGCGAACGCCAGCGGCACGACGGTCACCATGCCGAGTGCCCGTTTCCATCCCGTCGTTCCGCTCATGACGATCTCCCGCAACTCCGCCCCGGCGGAGCCGTGACAGCCCTGCGCAGAACGCAACGCGCGTCAGGGGGCCGCGCCGTACGTACGAACCAGCGCCCGGTCGAGCGTCGTCGCCGCCGCGACGACGGCCTCGGGCGTGACTTCCGGAGCCTCGGTCAGGGCGTGGGCCAGCATCCGCCCGCGCACGAACCAGAGATCGCGACCCTCTTCGCGGACCTTCGCGGCCTGGCCGGGATGCCTGAGTTGCCGCCCGCGAATCCGGTCGAACTCCGAGAGCGCCCGGCGTCCGTCGGGAAACACGAGCAGTTCGCGGGTGATGCCGCTGTCGTCGAGGTCGCCGGGCCAGCGCAGCAGCCACTCGAGTCGCGCGCCTTTCAGTCGTTCCGATTCGGCGGGAGGGAGCGCCTGGCCGAGGGCTCCCCGGGGATACGCGGTCGCCGCCACCGGGTAGCCCCGGAGCACCGGGACGTCCGGCACCTCGCGTTCGATGTCGGTCGTCGCCAGGCGCATCAGGAAGAACAGCACCATCAGCCCGATGCCAGCGAAGACCACCAGCGGGCCGATCCAGTTGTTGTCCGCGAACTCCCGCCTGGCCGACGACCGCGAGAGAACGCCCTTCTTCCCGCGTCGGCCGGCCCTCTCTTTCTTGGTCGCCCTGGCCAATCCGTCCTCCCGTCCGACCCCCGCGGGCACGACCCGCAACTCAACCGGCCGTCCGGGCGACCTCCGGGTCCTCCCACACGCCGGTCTCGAGGTACTCGTGGATCGCCCGGGCCGCCCGGCGTCCGGCGCCCATCGCCAGGATCACCGTCGCGCCGCCCGTGACGATGTCTCCCCCGGCGAAGACGCCCCTGCGGGTCGTCCGGCCGGAACTCTCGTCGGCCACGATCGTACCCCACCGCGTGTGGGCGATGTCGGACGTGGTCCTGCCGATCAGCGGGTTCGGGCTGTTGCCGATCGCGACCACGGCGAGGTCGATCGGGATCGTGTACTCGCTGCCCTCGATCGGAACCGGCCGCCGGCGTCCGCTCTCGTCCGGCTCGCCGAGTTCCATCTTCTGCAGCGTGACCGAGCGCACGCGGCCCTTCTCGTCGCCGTCGAAGGCGAGCGGGTTGGTCAGCAGCACGAACTCGACGCCCTCCTCACGGGCGTGGGCGATCTCCTCGTTGCGCGCCGGCATCTCCGCGTCCGAGCGGCGGTAGATGATCCTGGCCGAGCGGGCACCGAGTCTCAGCGAGGTGCGCACGGCGTCCATCGCGGTGTTGCCGCCGCCGAACACCGCCACCTCGCGGTCGCGCACGTCGAGCACCGGGGTATCGGCGTCGGCTCGCCAGGCCTTCATCAGATTGACCCGCGTGAGGAACTCGTTCGCCGAGTAGATGCCGATCAGGTTCTCGCCGGGAATCCCGAGGAAGCGCGGCAGGCCGGCGCCGACGCCGAGGAACACCGCGTCGAATCCTTCGGAGGTCATCAGCTCGTCGATCGTCACCGTCAGGCCGATCACGGTGTTGGTCTCGAACCGCACGCCGAGCTTGCGAAGCTGGTCGATCTCGGTCCGAACGATCTCCTTCGGCAGCCGGAACTCCGGGATACCGTAGACCAGCACGCCTCCGAGTTCGTGCAGCGCCTCGAAGACGACCACTTCGTGACCGAGTCGCGCAAGATCCGTTGCGCACGACAGTCCGGCTGGACCGCTGCCGACGATGGCGACGCGGCGGCCGGTGCGCTGCCGTGGCGGCTCCGGGTCGGGAATCCCCGCCTCGCGTTCACGGTCGGCGACGAACCGCTCGAGCCAGCCGATCGCCACCGGCTCGCCGCGTTTGCCGACGATGCACAGCTTCTCGCACTGTTCTTCCTGCGGGCAGACCCGGCCGCAGATCGCGGGCAGCGAGTTGTCCTGCTTGATGATCCGGGCCGCCTCGTCGAACCGCTCCTCGACGATCGCGCGCAGGAAGTCGTGGATCTGGATGTTGACCGGACAGCCTTCGACGCACTTGGGCGACTTGCATCCAAGACAGCGCTGGGCCTCGCGGATCGCGATCTCCACCGGCAGGCCGAGGTTGACCTCCTCGAAGTTGCGGATCCGCTGCTGCGCGGGCTGTTCCGGCATCGACTGCCGCGGGATCAGGCGGCGTTCCTTCGGCGGCGGGAACTCGGCCATCGTCGTCGTCCTCCGTGGTGCGGGTCAGCCCTGCGGCGGGGCGGAGTCGGCGTCTCCGCCGTCGAGCGCCGCGATCTGCTGCTCGAGCCGGCACGGCCCGTCGTGATTCCCGCGCTCGAACTCCTCGAGTCGCGCGCGTTCGAAATCGAGGTAGGCGCGATTGCGCATCATCAGCAGGTCGTAGTCGACCTCGTGGGCATCGAACTCCGGCCCGTCGACGCAGGCGAAGAGCGTCCGGCCGCCGACCTCGACGCGGCAGCCGCCGCACATCCCGGTGCCGTCGACCATGATCGGGTTGAGACTGACGACGGTGCGGATGCCGTGCGGGCGGGTCACCTCGGCGACGGCCCGCATCATCGGCACCGGGCCGATCGCCAGCACGAAGTCGATCCGGCGCCCCGCGTCGATCAGTTCCTGCAGCTTCTGCGTGACGAAGCCGTGGAAGCCGTACGAGCCGTCGTCGGTCGTCGGGTAGACCTCGTCCGCCACCTGGCGCATCTCGTCCTCGAGGATGACCAGCTCGCGCGTCCGGCCACCGATGATCGAGATCACGTGGTTGCCCGCCTCGGCGAGGGCGACGGCCGTCGGCCATGCGATCGCCGTGCCGACGCCGCCGCCGATCACGACCGCCGTGCCGTAGTTCTCGATCTCGGACGGCGCGCCGAGCGGGCCGGCGACGTCCTGGACCTGGTCGCCTGCCTCGAGCGAGTTGAGCAGGCGGGTCGTCTTGCCGACCCCCTGGACGATCAGCGCGATCCACCCCTCGTCGGGGTCGCCGCCGGCGATCGTCAGCGGGATCCGTTCGCCCTCGGGGGTGACCCGGACGATGACGAACTGTCCCGCCTGGCGCTTCCTGGCGATCCGGGGCGCTTCGATCCGGAAGAACTTGATCTCGGGGGCGAGGAATCGGGCCTCGAGGATCCGGTGCATCGGTGCGGCCTCCCGCGGTGTCGGCTGGTCGTTCGGGCCGGGCGGCGGGCGGCCGCCGGGCTGGCTGATCAGTTATTTTAGAGAGCGCCGCGAGCGGTGTCACCCGCGACCGGACAGTTTTCTGCCTTGCCGTTAATTTAGCGAATGCGCTATAACGATCACCACCGGCCGCCGAACGGGTGGCCATGGAGAAGCGACATGGGCCATACGCTCGACGACCTGCTCGACGTCGCGATCGAGCACGAGATCTCCTCCCAGCGGCTCTACGAGCGGGCGCTCGAGCGGGCCGCCGACGGCCCGGCCCGGGCCTTTCTCCGTGGCCTGATCGCCGAGGAGCAGGGCCACGAACGGACGCTCCGCGAACTCAAGGCGATGGAGATCTACGACGGGACCGTCCCGGTCGAGAACGAGGGCCTGCTCGCGGGGCCGGCGACCTCCCACGGGGCCTCCGAGGTTCCGGAGGGGGCCGATTTCGAGGCGATCCTCGACTTCGCGCTGGCCCGCGAACACCGTGCGCGGATGCTGTTCGAGTCGGCGGCCCGCGCGGCGCGCCATCCGGAACTCAGGGCGCTGTTCGAGGGGCTGGCCGGCGAGGAGGCCCAGCACCATCGTGACATCGAGGCCCGCTTCCGCCGCCAGCAGGGGTCGATGGGCGACGAGATGTGACCGCGCCGCGGCGCGTCTCGCCCGCCGCGGCCCGGTTCGGTAGGATGCCGGCCTGCCGACCGGCGGTCTCCGGGCCGCCCCGAGGAGGCTTCGATGGGTCGTCGTCACGCCCGGCGCGTCGTCGTCGCGCTTGGGGGGAACGCGATCACGCGTCCCGGCGATCGCGGCACCGTCGATGAGGACTACCGCAATCTCGACCGGAGTCTCGAGGGCGTCGCCCGGCTGCTCGGCGCCGGCTACGAGCTGGTGCTGACCCACGGCAACGGCCCGCAGATCGGCAACCAGATGATCCGCGTCGAGCTGGCCCGCGGCGAGGCGCCGGACCTTCCGCTCGATTTGATGGGGGCCGACATCCAGGGCGGCCTCGGCTACATGATCGAACGCACGCTGCGCAACAAGCTCCGGGCCCACGGCGTCGCGGCCCGCGTCTGCTGCATGCTGTCGATGGTCGAGGTCAACTGGGACGATCCCGCGCTCGAGGAGCCGACCAAGTTCGTCGGGCCGTTCTACGCGGCCGACCAGGTGCCCGAACTCGAGGCCCGCGGTTGGATCGTCCGCGAGGACAGCGGGCGTGGCTACCGGCGCGTCGTTCCGTCCCCCGAGCCGCTGCGGGTCGTCGAGCAGCAGGAACTGGTCGCGCTGCTCGATGCGGGCGTGGTCGTCATCAGCGGCGGCGGCGGCGGGATCCCGGTCGCGCGCACCGAGACCGGCGAGCTGACCGGAGTCGAGGGGGTGATCGACAAGGACATCGCCTCGGCGGTGATCGCCCTGGCGATCGGCGCGTCCGAACTGTTCATTCTCACCGGCGTCGAGAAGGTCTGTCTCGACTACGGCACCGGGCGGGAGAAGCCGCTCGACGCTCTTTCGGTGCGCGAGGCTCGTTCGTACCTCTCGTCCGGCGAGTTTCCCGCCGGCAGCATGGGGCCGAAGATCGAAGCCGCCTGCCGCTTCATCGAGGGGGGCGGGTCGCGGGTGCTGATCACCGACACGTTCCGGCTGACCGACGCCCTCGAGGGGAAGACCGGCACCTTCATCACGGGCTGATCGGGCGCGGTGCTATCCTCGCCCGTCGTGCGAGGAGGCATCGTGACGACTCTCGGTCTCGTGGGGCTCGGCCGGATGGGGGCCGCGATGGCCCGCCGGCTGCTCGCGCGCCGCATCGGCGTCGTCGCCTTCGATCTCGACCCGGCCCGGGCGGAGTCGCTCGCCGAGCGCGGCGCGACGCCGGCCGCCGACCTCGACGCGCTCGTCGCGGCGCTCGAGCCGCCGCGGGCGGTGTGGGTGATGGTGCCGGCAGGGGCGCCGACCGAGACGACGATCGACGAACTGGCGCGGCGTCTCGCCCCCGGCGACGTGATCATCGATGGCGGCAACACGCGGTTTGCGGACGATCCTCCGCGGGCCGAGCGGCTGGCTGCGCGCAGCATCGCCTACCTCGATGTCGGCACCAGCGGCGGCGTGTGGGGCGAGGAGCGCGGCTACTGTCTGATGATCGGCGGTCCGCGCGAGGCGTACGAACGTCTCCTGCCGGTGTTCGAGGCCCTGGCGCCGGGGCCTTCCGGGCTCGCGCCGGCACGCGGTGGAGCGCCGGCACGCCCCGAAGACGCCGGGTATCTCCACTGCGGTCCGACCGGCGCGGGACACTTCGTCAAGATGGTCCACAACGCGATCGAGTACGGCGTGATGCAGGCCTACGCCGAGGGGTTCGACCTGCTCGCGGCGGCCGGCGGCGACGACGTGCCGGACGGGCAGCGCTATCCGCTCGACCTGGCGGCGATCGCCGAGCTGTGGCGCCGCGGCAGCGTGGTCGGCTCGTGGCTGCTCGACCTGACGGCCGCGGCGCTGGCCCGCGATCCGCGACTCGACGGCTTCGAGGGGCGTGTCGCCGACTCCGGCGAGGGGCGCTGGGCGCTCGCCTCCGCGCTCGACCGCGCCACGCCGATGCCGGCGCTGGCGGCGGCGCTGTTCGCGCGGTTCTCGTCGCGCCGCGAGCGCGCGTTTGCCGACCGCCTGCTCTCGGCGATGCGCGCCGAGTTCGGCGGCCATCGGGAGCCGCGGTGAGCGCGCGGTCCGGCGGCGCGGAGCGTCCGGCGGATCGAGCCCGTCCGGTCGGCCCGGCGCTGATGGTGATCTTCGGCGGCGCGGGCGACCTCGCGCGCCGCAAGCTGCTCCCTGCGCTGTGCAACCTCCGCGAGGCGGGACTGCTCGGTGACGGTTTCGGCGTGCTGGCCACGGCCACCCGCCCGCTCGACGACGCGAGCTTCCGCGAGCAGACGCGCGAGGCGGTGTGCGGACACCTCGGTGAGCGCTTCGATGCGGAGACGTGGAGCTGGCTCGAGGAGCGGCTGTTCTACGAGCGCGGAGAGTTGGGCGATTCCGCGCTGTTCGAACGGCTCGCCGAGCGGATCGAGACGCTCGACCGGAAACTGGCGACGGCCGGCAACGCGCTGTTCTATCTGGCGATCCCGCCCAGCCTGTTCGCTCCGACGGTCGAACAGCTCGCGGCCCGCGGCCTGTTCGACGAGGCGGGAGGGCGAACCCGGCGCGTGATCGTCGAGAAGCCGTTCGGTCGCGACCTCGAATCGGCGCGCGCGCTCAACCGGGCGCTGGCCGCCAGCCTGGCCGAGACGCAGGTCTACCGGATCGATCACTATCTCGGCAAGGAAACGGTCCAGAACATGCTCGCGTTCCGGTTCGCCAACGGGATCTTCGAGCCGGTCTGGAACCGCCGCTACGTCGACAACGTGCAGATCACGGTCGCCGAGTCGCTCGGTGTCGGCCACCGTGCGCGCTACTACGAGGAAGCCGGCGCGCTGCGCGACATGGTGCCGAACCACCTGTTCCAGCTCCTCGGCTACGTCGCGATGGAGCCGCCGGTCTCGTTTGCCGCCGATGCGGTGCGCGACGAGAAGGGGAAGGTCTTCAGCGCGATCGTGCCGTTCGATCCCGAGGAGGTGCTGCACTCGACGGTCCGCGGGCAGTACGGTCCCGGTGCGATGCCGGACGGCGGGCGGGTTCCGGGCTATCGCGAGGAGCCGGGCATCGATCCCGCCTCGACGACCGAGACGTTCGTCGCGCTGCGGCTGGCGATCGACAACTGGCGCTGGGCCGGCGTGCCGTTCTACCTGCGGACCGGCAAGCGGCTGCCGCGGCGGATCAGCGAGGTCGTCGTCGAGTTCCGCCGCGTGCCGTTCATGATGTTCCGCGAGACGCCGATCGATCATCTGAGTCCCAACCGGCTCACGCTGCGGATCCAGCCGCGCGAGGGGATCTCGCTCCACTTCGGCGCCAAGGTTCCCGGCCCCTCACTCCGCCTCGGCGGCGTCGACATGAACTTCTGCTACCGCGACCAGTTCGGCGAGGAACCGGCGACCGGGTACGAGACGCTGCTCTACGACGCGCTGCGCGGCGATGCGACGCTGTTCCAGCGCGGCGACAACGTCGAGGCGGCCTGGTCGGTCGTGCAGCCGATCCTCGACGTCTGGCACGCGCTTTCCCCGCGCGATTTTCCCAACTACCCGGCGGGCAGCCACGGACCGGAGGCGGCGGACGAACTGGTCGGCCGCGAGGGGCGTCGCTGGAGGACGCCGTGAGGCTGCTCGCCGGAGACGTCGGCGGCACGCACACGCGCCTCGCCGTCTTCGAGGCCGCGCGCGGCTCGCTCCGGAAGCTCGAACAGGTGGTCGTCCGCAGCGAACCAGGGTGCGCCCTTGCCGATCTCGCGCGTCCGTTCGTGGAGTCCGCCGGTCCGTGTGTCGCGGCGTGCTTCGGCGTGCCGGGGCCGGTCGAAGGAGGGCGGGTGCGCACGACGAACCTGCCGTGGCGGCTCGACGAGTCCGCTCTGGCGCACGACCTGGGGATCGGCGCGGTGCGGCTGGTCAACGACCTCGTCGCCCATGCCCGGGCGCTCGACGAGCTGTCGCCGGGGATGCTGGTGACGCTCCATCCGGGTCGGCCGGATCCGGAAGGTCCGCGCGTGATCGTCGCGCCGGGAACGGGGCTCGGCGTGGCGCTGGCCTTCCACGAGGGCGGCGCCTACCGGCCCCGGGCCTCGGAAGCCGGTCATCTCGGCTTCGCGCCGCTCGAGCCCGAGGAGTTCGACCTGGCGCGGGCGCTCGTCGCCCGTCACGGGCGGGCGAGCTGGGAACGCGTCGTCTCGGGACCGGGCCTGGCGGCGATCGACGCGCTGCTGGCCGGGCGGATCGAGCGTGGTCCACTCCGCGCGCCCGAGACGGTCACGGCGCAGGCGGTCGCCGGCGGCGAGGCGCGGGCGACCCGTGCGCTCGGGCTGTTCGTCCGGGCGCTGGCGCGGTTCGCCGGCGACCTGGCCCTCGCGGCGCGGGCGCGCGGGGGGGTGTTCCTCACCGGTGGGATCCCGCCGAAGATCCTGCCCCGCCTCCGCGAGCCGGACGTCGTCGAGGCGTTCGTCGCCAAGGGGCGGCTGGCCGACCTTGCCCGCGCCTGCCCGTTGCAGGTCGTGCTCGACGAGGATGCCGGCCTGCTCGGAGCCGCACGGCTCGCGGCGGAGGTCGCCGGATGATCGTCCCGCTGCGCGACGATCTGTCCCTGATCGTGGCCCCGACGCCGGCGTCGCTGGCCGGACTGGCGGCGCGCCTCGCCGCCGGCGTGATCGGCGACGCGGTTGCGGAGCGCGGCCGGGCGCTGGTCGCGCTGTCGGGCGGATCGAGCCCGGTCGTCCTGTTCGAGGCGCTGCGCGAACGCCATGCGCGCGGGCTCGCCCCGGCGCTCGACGACCCGCGGATCGCCTGGTTCCAGGTCGACGAGCGGCTCGTCCCGCGCGATGACCCGCGACGCAACGCGCGCCTTGCGGACGAGCACCTTTTCGCGCCGGTCGGCGTGCCGGCCGTGGCGATCCACGCGGTCCCGGCGGAGCCGTCGCTCGCACCCGACGACGTCGCCCGGCGCTATGAGCAGGAGATCGGCTCGGTCACCGGCGCGGCTCCCGGCGGCCGGCCGCCGGCGCTCGACCTCGTTCTGCTGGGCCTGGGAGCCGACGGGCACACCGCGTCGCTGTTCCCCGGCGAGCCGGCGCTCGACGAGGCGACCCGGTGGATCGTGCCGGCCCGCGGTCCCGCGGACGGTGCGCCGCGGGTGACGATGACCTTTCCGCTGCTCGCGGCGGCTCGCTGCATCGCGTTCTTCGTCATCGGCGCGTCCAAGCGGGCGGCGCTGCGCGCCCTGCTGCATCCGGACGTCGCGGGAGTCGTTCCGCCGGCTCGCCGGGTGCGTGCCGCGGAGGCACTGCTGATCCTCGCCGATGCGGCGGCGATCGGGACCGCTTCCGGGGAGGACCGGCCGTGAGCCCGTGGCACCTGGTCTCGGCGCTCGGGATCGTGACGTTCGGTGCGCTGGCGTGGCTCGCGGGGGGATGCCGGCGGCCGGTGACCTGGCGTCCGGTGCTCGGAGCCGGTGGGGTCATGCTCGCCCTCGCCTTCGCGGTGTTCCG
>JAJRXN010000245.1 GCA_024276295.1 Acidobacteriota bacterium | reverse complement strand
CCGGACGCGGCCCGCGAGCTGGTCGAGGCGCCGGCTCCCGCTGCCGTCCCGGCGGGGGGCGCCGCCGCGTCCGTGCCGCCCGCGGCCCGGCCGCTCACCGACCGCCGGTCGCTCGCGGGACGACTGCTCGCTATGCTGGCGGGAGGAGTCTTCGGAGGAACGCTGGGGGTGGCCGTCGGGGCAGCACTGCTGGCCCTGCAGGATGCGCCGAGATGGCTCGAGCGACTTTCCGATCCACGGGCGCTCTGGGCGAGCGCGGACGACCCGATCGTGATCGGAAGCGTCGCGGCCGTCGTGGCCGGCTTCACGCTGGTCGGGCTTCTCTGGCCGCTTCGACGCGGCTGACGCGCTTCCGGCTCCGGACCGCCTCGGCTCTCGTCTTCGCCGTCGCGTCGACGGTCATCATCGCGACGTCCTTCCCGGCGGGGATCGCACGCCCGGCCTCCGACGCGGCCGCCGCGGCGCTGCGCGACGGGACCGACCTGTCGGAGCGGCTCGTCGCCGGGCCGGTGGTGGTCATCGGCCGGGTCACGAAGGTGGCGGCCAAGGTCCAGATCGAGGTCGAGCAGGTCCTGCGGGGCGAGGTCCCCGGCCCCAGGCTGCGGATCGCCTTTCGCGAGGCGAATCTCCAGCGGGATTTCGGCGAGCCTCGCTTCGCCGCCGTCGAGGGCGAGCGGGCGGTCTTCGTGCTCGAACCGTGGCTGGACTCGGCCGGGGACCAGCCCGCGGCCGACCTGTTCCAGCCGGCCATCGGCTACCGGTCGAGGATCCCGATCCCCGCGGAGGGCAGCGAGGCGCTGCTCGAGGCGCTTCGGGAGATCCTCGCGATCCAGGACGACGTCGACTTCGACGAGTCGCGGCGGCGGATGCTGGACTGGCTTTCCGGACGCAATCCGTGGCTGATCGACGTCGCACTGGCCCAGGCGGCGCGGTACGCCCTGGCCGACCGTTCGTGGGTGCCGGCCCTGCTCGAGCACGTCGACGACGCGTCCGCGGGCAGGAGACGCCTCGTCGTCGAGGCGATCGGTCACGGCTTCGAGCGCCACCGCTTCCGGCGGCGCCGCCCGGGTGGGCGGAGCCCGGACGCGGGTCTGGGCCGCGACGAGACGGTTCGCCGGTTGCGGGAGACGCTGGTCCGCATGGCGCGCACCGATCCCGATCCGGAGGTCCGGCGAAAGGCCGTGCACTTCCTGCCCGATGCGGGGCTGCCCGAGGTCCGGACGCTGCTGCTCGCGATCTCGCGGGACGATCCCTCGCTCGAGGTCCGCTACGAGGCGGCGTCCGCCCTGCGCCGGCTGGCCGAGGACGATCGTCGGCTTCCCGGGGCGGGCCGTTGACCGGACGCCTTTGCCGACCGATTATCGCCATGAGATGGCATCCGCAACGCTCAGGTCCCTGACCGTCGGCTACAAGGCCGGCGAACGTGTCGTCGCGGCCGGCGAGGCCGGCGGATGCATGTTCGTCGTCCAGGCCGGGAGCGTCCGGCTGCTGCGTCGCCCCGAGGGGGGCGACGGCGAACCGGTCGAGGTCGCGGTGCTCGAGAAGGGGGACTTCTTCGGCGAGAGCGCGATTCTCGACGGCCGGCCGTATCCGGTCGATGCGGTGGCGGTGAGCGATTGCGAACTGGTCGAGATCAGCGCATCGACGCTGCAGAAGATGCTCGATGCCAATCCGGAGGTCGCCGTCCGGATGCTGCGCAAGCTCTACCAGCGGCTCGAGCGCCTCGAAGGCCGTCTCAGCCGGCACAGCGCGGCGCCCGAGGACGCCGCCGAGCGCCCCGCGGCTCCGGCCGCCAGGCCCGCGACGGCACGTCCGGCCCCGCGCACCGACGGGCCGCGGCTCGAGTCGGAGGACGGAAAGACCCGCTTCGAACTGTCCGGAAGCGAGGTACTGATCGGACGCTACGACCCGGTCACGGAGATCCAGCCGGAGATCGACCTGAGCGAACTGGACGTCAAGCGCTCTGTCTCGCGCCGGCATGCGCGACTGACACGCCGCAAGGGCCGGTGGTACGTGACCGAGGAAGTCGGCGCGCTGAACGGCACCTACGTCAACGGCGTACGCCTGCTGCCCGGAAGAGGGGCGCCGATCGCCGATGGCGACACGCTGTCGTTCGGCATGGTGCGCGTCGTCTACCGCGAATCGTGAGCGACCGGGCGATCCTGCCGGTCGTCATGGCCCTGCTGGCCGCCGGCGCGGGAACGCCGGCGGATGCCGCCGACCGTCCGACTCCCGCGGTCGAGGTCGTCGTCCGTTTCGAGGCGGCCCGCCGCGTGCCGGACCGCCGGCTCGCCGACCTCGAGCGCGCGGTCCGGGTCCGGCTCGCCGGCAGCCGCTGCGGGCTGTCCCCGCGCGATCCGGCCCCGGCAACGGAGGCCGGCGGGACCGCGGCGCCGCCGCCGGCGGACCTCGTCGTGCTGGTGCGCGTCGACGCCTGGCGGGAGATCCGCGAACCCGGTGGGCGGACCGTGTTCGATACTCGTACCGGGCGCGAGCGGGCGGGCTGGACGATCTTCAACGAGATCCGCTACCACCTGACGATCCGTGCCCGGGGGCTGGACAAGCCGCTGCATGACCGGAACGGACGGGCGTCGGCGCGGGTCGGCACGCTGCCGGTGGCGACCTTCGACCCGTCGCGCGAGAGCCGCAAGCGGGTGATCGCCACGTTCCTGCGGGATCTCGAGAATCGCCTGTGCCGGGCGGCGCGGTCGGTGCGCCGTTCCGTTCGTTGACCGCCTCCGGGGGCGCTGTTACGCTGCCGGCACGAGCCGTGAGCACCCTTGGAACCCCCATGTCGAACGAACAGGAACCACGCCCGGAGCCAGCCTCCCGGCCGCCGGGTGCGGCCGCGCTCGCGGTCGACCTGCCGAGCGTCGCGTTCGAAGGGCCGCTCGACCTGCTGCTGCACCTGGTCCGGTCCCACGACATGGACATCCTCGACCTGCCGATCGCCGAGATCGTCAGGCAGTACAACGCCTATCTCGATCGCATGCGGGAACTCGACCTCGAGGTGGCCTCGGAGTACCTGCTGATGGCCGCGACGCTGGCCCACATCAAGTCGCGGGTGATGCTGCCGGTCGAGAGCGGAGAAGGCGAAGAGGGAGGGGAGGACCCGCGGGAGGAACTCTCGCGGCAGCTTCTCGAGCACGAGCGGTTCCGGAAGGCCGCCGAGGAACTGGCTGCGCTTGAGAGCGGCCGCGATCTCGTGTTCGCCCGGCCGGGGCCGCCGCCGAAGGAACTCGCCGGCGAGGCGACGATCAGGGCGGATCTCGGCGATCTGGTCCGCGCCTTCGAACGGGTGCTCGAGCGGCTCGAGGGCGAGGAGCGCGTGTCGGTCATCCGGCGCGAGGACTTCAAGGTCCAGGACAAGATGCAGGCGATCCTCGACCGGCTGGCACGGGACGGCAGCATCTCGTTCAGCGAGCTGATCGGCCTGGCGCGCAGCCGCCTCGAACGGGTCGTGTACTTCCTGGCGCTGCTCGAGCTGATTCGACTCGGCGCCGTGCAGGCATGGCAGGCGGTGCTCCGCGGCGAGATCCGCATCGACGCCACCTCCGAAGGGGAGCCTACGACGGATGCCTGATCGCAAGCACGGGCCCGGAACGCGGCCCGAAGAAGAAGAAGCCACGACCGACCCGCCGGCGGCGGGGGTCGACATTCTCGCGCTCCTCGAGGCGATGCTGTTCGCCTCGCCCGAGCCGCTGACCGTGGTCGAGATCGCCGCCGCGCTCGAGGGGCTCGACCAGGACACGATCGAGCACAGCCTCGACAGTCTTTCCCGCGCGCTGCGTGCTCCCGGTCGCGGCCTGCAGCTCGAGAAGGTGGCGGGCGGGTACCGGCTGGTGACCCGGCCCGATCTGGCCGAGCCGCTGCGCGCACTCTTCCGGTACCGGAACCGCAAGCGGCTGACCCCCGCCACGCTCGACGTGCTGGCGATCGTCGCCTACGCCCAGCCGATCACCGCGCCGGAGATCCAGGAGATCCGCGGTGCCGATCCGGCCTGGGCGCTGCGCGTCCTGCTCGAGCGGCGGCTGATCCGCGTCGTCGGTCGCAAGCGGGTCGTCGGCCGGCCGATGCTCTACGGCACGACCCGGGAGTTCCTGATGCATTTCGGCCTCGACAGCCTCGAGGAACTCCCGCCGGTCGAGGCGTACGGAACGCAGATCGTCCCGTCGCAGCAGCGTCTGTTCCCCGTCACGGGGGACGGCGACCCGCCGGCGGACGATGAGTCCGCCGCCACCGATCGGCCCGAGGACCGCGAGCATCCGCTCGGCATCGAGGATCTGGCGGGCGACGAGGAGTCGTCCACGGCGGACCAGACCCCGCGCCGGGCCTCGGCGGAGAGCTGACGATGACGCTCGAGCGGCTGCAGAAGATCCTCGCCCGCGCGGGCGTCTGCTCGCGCCGCGGAGCCGAGGAGCTGATGCGCGCGGGCCGGGTGACGGTCAACGGCGTGGTCGCCGACCGGCCGGGGATCAAGGCCGACCCCGAGCGCGACCACATCAAGGTCGACGGCCGCCTGCTGCGGCGCTCGAAGGGAACGCCGCTCTACCTTGCCGTGTTCAAGCCGCGGTCGATGATCACGAGCCTGGCCGATCCGGAGGGACGTCCGACGGTCGGCATGCTGCTGCGGCAGGCCGGGATCCGACGGCGGGTGTTCCCTGTCGGGCGGCTGGACTGGGATGCCGACGGTCTGCTCTTCGTCACCAGCGACGGGGCCTGGGCGGACCGGATCCAGCATCCGCGGTTCCACCTTCCCAAGACCTACAGCGTCAAGGTGCAGGGGAGACCCTCCCGGGAGGCGCTCGACCGCCTGCGCCGCGGGGTCCACATCGAACCCGGCGTGCGCACCGCCCCGTGCCAGGTGCGCGTGGAGCGGACCCTCGAGGCGACCACCTGGCTGACGGTGGTGCTGCGGGAGGGACGGCAGAACCAGCTCAAGCGGATGCTGGCCCGGGTCGGACACCCGGTGCGCAGGATCCGCCGCACGGCGATCGGGCCGGTCCGGCTCGGACGGATGCGGATCGGAGAGGTCCGACCGCTGAGCCCGCGGGAACTCGCGGCTCTCGAGCGGGCCCTCGGCGGCGCGGAGCGGGACCGCCCGCCGCATCGCCCCCGGCCCGCACGCCGGCGTCCCGCGGCAAAGTCCCGCGCGAAAACGACTTGACCCGCCTGCCGACCGCGCCTAGCATGAGCGCCTTACGGTCGGGATCGTCGTGAAGGATCGGTCCCGCGCCCCCGGCTCCGAGGAGTCCGGGCGGCGGGCTGGGAGTCATGCGCCCTGACGGTGCCGTGCACCGGGGGCGCTTTGCACTCCGAAATCTCAACGGTCCGCCGGTAGCGGAGGCAAGTGTTCGATGCTGAGTCAGGAAAGCCAAGGCGATACACCGAAGGAGCCGGGTGCGGAGGCGGAGCTGGACTTCGCCGCGCTGCTCGAACAGTACAGTCCCGCCGAAGACGTCCGGGTCGGCAAGATCGTCCGCGGCCGGATCGTCCGGCTGCTGGAGGACTTCGTCCTGGTCGATATCGGTTTCAAGAAGGAAGGCGCGGTGGCGCGCGACGACTTCGCACGCTCCGGCGGCGATGTCGCGCAGCTCGAGGTCGGCCAGGAGATCGAAGCCGTCGTCGAGAGCCTCGACGATGACGAGGACTACATCCCGCTGTCCGTCGAACGCGCGCACCGCATCCGGATGTGGGAGCGCGTCGAGCAGGCCTACAAGAACGGCGAGGTGATCGCCGGGAAGATCGTCGACCGCATCAAGGGCGGCCTGGCTGTCGACCTCGGCGGGGCCCGGGCGTTCCTGCCCGGTTCGCTGGTCGACATTCGCCCGGTGCGCAATCTCGAGAGCTATCGCGACGAGGAAGTCCGGGTCCGCGTGATCAAGATGAACCGCCGGCGCGGGAACATCGTCGTCTCGCGCAAGCACGTGCTCGAGGAAGAAAACGCCGAGAAGAAGAAGGAGACGCTCGAGACGCTCGAAGAGGGCTCGGTCGTCAAGGGCGTCGTCAAGAACATCACCGAGTACGGCGCGTTCGTCGACCTCGGGGGCATCGACGGTCTGCTGCACGTGACCGACATGTCGTGGGGCCGCGTCAACCATCCGAGCGAGGTCGTCAGCATCGGACAGGAAGTCGAGGTGAAGGTTCTCAAGTTCGATCGCGAGAAGGAACGCGTCAGCCTCGGCATGAAGCAGCTCCGCGACGATCCCTGGAAGGACGCCACCGACAAGTACCCGCTGCTGTCGCGGATTCGCGGCAAGGTGGTCAGCCTGACCGACTACGGCGCATTCATCGAACTCGAAGAGGGCATCGAGGGGCTGATCCACGTCAGCGAGATGTCCTGGACCAAGCGGGTCAAGCACCCGTCCAAGATCCTCGAGGTCGGTGACGAAGTCGAGGCAGTCGTGCTCGAGGTCGACGAGGAGAACCGGCGGCTGTCGCTGGGGCTCAAGCAGACCACGCCGAACCCGTGGTCGGTGATCGAGCAGCGCTACAGCGAAGGCGACGTGATCAAGGGCACCGTGCGCAACATCGCCGACTTCGGCGCCTTCGTCGAGGTCGAGGAAGGCGTCGACGGCCTGGTCCACATCTCGGACCTGACCTGGAACCGGCGGATCAAGCACCCGGCCGAGGTGCTCAAGAAGGGCCAGGAGGTCGAGGCGCGCATCCTCAAGATCGACACGGACAGCCAGCGTCTGAGCCTGAGCATCAAGGATCTCCAGCCCGATGTCTGGGAGGAGTTCTTCAAGCGCTACCGCGTCGGCGACATCCTGGAAGGAACGATCGTCCGGCTGACCGACTTCGGAGCATTCGTCGAACTGAGCGAAGGCGTGGAGGGGCTCGTGCACATCTCGGAGATGGCGCACGAACGGATCGAGAAGCCCTCGGACCGGTTCCAGGTCGGTCAGACGGTGCGGGTCAAGATCCTGCGCACCGAGCCGGAGGAGCGCCGGATCGGACTGTCGATCCGGGCGGCCCTCGACGAACTGGGCGAGAAGGACCTCGCGACGTACACCTCCGAACGGGAGGAGGAGGCGTCCCGTTCCGCGATCACCCTCGGTGACGTAGCTGGCGACCTCTCGGCCCTTCGCGATCGCGCGGTGGCGCGACAGGCCGAGGCGAACGGCACCGACGAGGCGGGTCCCGACGTGGATACGGAAGTCGACGCGTCGTCCGGCGACGCCGGGTCCGCGGAAGCTGACAAGGAGCAGGCCGACTGATGACCAAGGCCGAGCTGATCGACAAGGTCGCCGAGTCGGCCTCGATCTCGCGTGCCGAGGCCGAGGTCGTCGTCAAGACCGTGCTGGACTCGATCGTCGAGGCCCTGCACGCGGGCGACAAGGTCGAGCTGCGCGGGTTCGGTTCGTTCCGCCTCCGGGCGCGGCGGGCCCGGATCGGGCGCAATCCGAAGACGGGCGAGCGGGTCGAGGTGCCGGCCAAGTCGGTGCCCTACTTCAAGCCCGGCAAGGAACTGCGGGAGATGCTCAACCCGCAGGATCATGCGCGACCGGCAGACGACTCCCGGGATGCGTCCGGCGTGACGGAGGCTGGGGAGACCGACTTCTCTCTGACCGGAGACTGAGCCCAAGGACGATCGCTTCCGGCCCGGGCCCGGCGGCTGCCCTGCGGCGTCGCCGGGCTCTTCGCGTCCGGGCCCTTCGTGCATGGCACGCTCCCGGGCCTGCCGGTAACCTTCCGCGGCAGACGACACCGACGAGGTCCGCGTGACATGAGCCGAAGCTACTGGATCGAGACTTGGGGCTGTCAGATGAACGAGCACGACTCGGAGAAGCTCTCCGGGACGCTCGAAGGCCTGGGATACGAGCCTGCGGCCGACCCGCAGCAGGCCGACGTGGTGCTGCTCAACACCTGTGCGATCCGCGAGAAGGCCGAAGAGAAGGTCTACCAGTTCCTGGCCCGGCTGCGCCCCGCCCGCCGCGCGAATCCGTCGATGATCGTCGGCGTTGCCGGCTGCGTCGGGCAGATGACCGGTGCCGGGCTGCGGGAGCGCGAGGCGATCGTCGATCTCGTGCTCGGTCCCCGCGCCGCGAGCCGGCTGCCCGAACTGCTGTCCGAGGCCGCGGCACGTCGTGGCGTCGTCGATACGACCCTGTACCAGGACGGGCTGTTCGGGCTCGGCAGGACGGTGCGGCGGGATCCGGCGCGCATCAAGGCCTACGTGACGGTGATGGAAGGATGCAGCAAGTCGTGCGCGTACTGCATCGTACCGACGACCCGGGGCCGCGAGGTCTACCGGCCGCTGGCCGAGATCGTCACCGAGTGCACGGCTCTGGTCGACGAGGGGTTCCGCGAGATCGAGCTGCTCGGACAGAACGTCAACGCCTGGCGGGATCGCGACGCGCAGGCGTGGTTCGACGAACTCCTGCGCACGATCGGCGCGATAGAGGGGCTGCGTCGGCTGCGCTTCACGACGTCGCACCCGGCCCAGCTCTCGGACAGGATCATCGCCGCGATGAGCGAGACGCCGGCGGTCTGCCACGCGCTGCACCTTCCGGTCCAGAGCGGGTCCTCGCGGGTTCTGGCCCGGATGCGCCGCGGGTACGACCGCGAGCGGTATCTCGACCGGGTGCGGCGGCTGCGCGCCGCCATGCCCCGCATTGCCCTGTCGACCGACGTGATCGTCGGCTTTCCCGGAGAGACCGAAGAGGACTTCCGCCAGACGCTCTCGCTGGTCGAGGAGGTCGGTTTCGACCAGATGTTCTCCTTCGTGTTTTCGCCGCGGCCGGGCACGCCGGCGGCGATG
>JAJRXN010000244.1 GCA_024276295.1 Acidobacteriota bacterium | reverse complement strand
TCCGCCCCGTCCCGATCGACGTCGAGCGGACCTACCTGCTCGCCGAGCCGATCGCGATGGCCTTGGGCGACGATGCCGACGCAATCGAGCTGTTTCCCGACCGTCCCCGCACGCTGTCGCTGTCGGCCGACCGCCTGCCCCCCGCCCTGCCGGACGGCGCCGTGTATGTGCTGCACCTCGCGTTCACGCCGGACGGCATGCGGATGCCCGAACTGACGCTGGAGCTGACGACGGAGCCGGAGCGCTGACGCGCCGGTGCAGCCTGACGAGACGAGAAGCGCCGCTACGGCCCGTGAGGTGACGGGCTCTCGTCGCGGTCACCCGTCCGCGCCCCGGGCTCCACCGGCTCGTCATCCGGAAGCATCCGCAGCGCGGGCGTGTCGAGATCGTCGAGCTGGCCGCGGCGGACCGAGAGCACGAACAGCACGACGGCGACCAGCGCGAGCAGGATCGAGACGGGCAGCACGATGAAGACGACGCTCACCGGGGTCTCCCTCGCCTCCATTATCCCCCGCAGGTAGACTCGGCGCCGATGACCCTCCTGCGGCGCCTCGCTCCGTTCCTGTCCGTGTTGGCGCCCGCCGTGCTGGCCGGGCAGCCGGCCTCCGTCCCGGTGGAGATCGCGGTGCACGCCCGGGCGGTCGCCCCGGGCGAGCCGCTGCGGGTCGAGGTCCGCTCACCGGTCCCGCTCGAGGAACTGCACGGAACCTTCCGCAAGCGGCGGATCGCCTTCGTCCGCGCGGAAGGCGCCGCGCCCGCGGAGACCTGGTGGGGCTGGACGCTGGTCGGCCTCGACGACCCGGCCGGCGCGGCCCTGCTCGATGTCGGCGGTCGGGCCGTCGGCGGCAGGCACGTGGTCGGCACGCTCGCCGTGACGATCGAGCCGCGCGAGTTTCCGGTCGAACGACTGCAGGTGGCGCGGAAGTACGTCGAGCCCCCGGCCGGGGTCACCGCACGCCTCGCCCGTGAACGCACCGCTCTCGATGCGATCTACGAGCGCGCGACACCGCCGCCGGAGCGGCTCGGTCCGTTCGTCCCGCCGGTGCCGGGCAGGCCGACGTCGATCTTCGGCAAGCGGCGGATCTTCAACGGCAAGCCCCGCTCGCCGCATCCCGGACTCGACCTGCGGGCCGCGGTCGGCGATCCGGTCGTCGCCGCCGGACCGGGGACGGTCGTCTGGGCCGCCGAGCTGTACTACTCGGGCAACACGGTGATCGTCGACCACGGCCTCGGGCTGTTCACGCTCTACGCCCACCTCTCCCAGATCGATGTCGCGAGCGGCGACCGCGTCGAACCCGGCACGCCGCTCGGCCGCGCCGGCGCGACCGGCCGCGTCACCGGTCCGCACCTTCATTTCGGCGCCAAGATCGGACGCGAGCCGTTCGATCCGCGTGCGCTCTACGATCCCTCGCTGTTTCGCTGAGCGGGCGCCCCGGCGGGGATCCGGATGGGGCACAATGTCCCCCCACCCGCTCGATGCCGCTCCCTTCCGCCGGCGGATCGCCGCCGCACGGCGTCGCCACGTCAGGAGGCCATGATGGACACCCGCGAACCCCGCCCCGCACGGCACCCCGAATCGCTGATGATGGGCTACGGCTACGTCCCCGAGTGGTCCGAAGGGGCGATCAAGCCGCCGCTGTTTCTCACCTCGACGTTCGTGTTCAAGTCCGCCGAGGACGGCGAGGCGTACTTCCGCCAGGCCTACGGTCTCGATCCGGTCGATCCCAAGCGGCCGATGGGGCTGATCTACAGCCGGCTCAACAACCCGGTGCTCGAGATCCTCGAGGACCGGCTGCGGGTCTGGGAAGACGCCGACCTCGCGCTGTGCTTCGCCTCGGGCATGGCTGCGATCTCGACGACGATCCTCGCCCTGTGCCGACCCGGCGACCAGATCGTCTACACGATCCCGGTCTACGG
>JAJRXN010000243.1 GCA_024276295.1 Acidobacteriota bacterium | reverse complement strand
CGGGGAGCCGCTCGACGAGGCGGCGGCGGCGAGCACCGAGTTCGACGAGATCTGCCCCGGCAGCGACCCGGCCCGCAACGGCGTCGCCACGCCGAGCGCGCGGATCGTCGTGCTCGCCGACATGCGCTACCTCGACCTCGCCATGCGCCACCGGGTCCGCGTCGCCCTCCAGGACCTCGCCGGGATGCTCGAGCGACCGGCCTCGCCGTTCCAGGTCCGCGTCTTCGCGTTCGGCCCCCGCCTCGTCTCGCTGACGCGCGGGTTCACCACGGACCCCGAGGAGGTCCGCCGGGCGGCGCTGGCTCTGGCCGCGCACCGGGGCGCGTTTCCGACCCTCGAGGAGGACGACCCGCCGACGACCCGCCGGCAGGGGCGGCTGCCCCGCGAAGTTCCCGACGACTCCGCGGACACGCGTCCGCGGGTCGCTACCGAGTTCCAGGACCGGACGCTGCGCCCGAGCGCGGCGCTGCAGTTCCGGACGCTCGACGGACTGTCCGCGGAGGGGTTCGACGTTCTGCGCTCGCTCCAGCGCCCCCCGATGGACCTCGTGGCGCGGGCGGACGTCGATCCGCTGCCGTCGCTGGCGGCGCTCGAAGCGGTGCTCATGGCGCATGCCCACATTCGGGGCAGCAAGGCGCTGGTGCTGTTCACGAGCCGGCGCTTCGACCTGCCGGACACCCTCTGGCTGGACTACCTCGCCGGGCCGCGGCTCGCGGCGCAGGGAGACTTCTCGCTGTTCACCGTCGACGCGGGGGGCTTCGCCGCACCGCCCGGTTCCTCCGAGTCGGGGATGCTCGACTACCTGGCGCTGACCACCGGGGGGGTAAGCCTGCACCACGCCGGCCGGCTGGCGATCGCGTTCGAGCGCGCCCTCGAACGCCTGTCGTGCTTCTACCTGTTCAGCCTCCCGCTCGAGGCTCCGGCCCGCGGGCGGGTCGTCCGCCACGTCGACTTCACGCTCGACACCCGCCGCTATCCGAAGACCTGGCGGTACCGGGTGCGGGCCGCGGGCCAGTTCATGCTGGTCGATCCGGTCGAACGGCGGAGACGGCGCCGGCTGGCGGCGCTGCTCGAGCCGCGGAGTCACCGGTTTCCGGAGGTGCGGATCGGGGCCTCGTATCCCGAAGGTCGCCGCGGAGCGACGACGATCAGCGTGGCGACGGTGCTCTCGGATCTCGCCTTCCTGGCTCGGCCCGGGGGCGGGTACGAAGCGGTGATCGCCCTCGAGGGGATAGTGACCGGCCCCGACGGAGCGGTCGTCTGCCGGATCGGCCGCGGGCGACGGCGCACGATCCGGGCGCTGAACCCGCCCGCCAGGCACCCGCCGAGCCTGCTGGTGTTCGAGTCCCGTTGCGCGCTGGGAGGCCCGGGGCGGTACCGGGTGCTCGCCACCGTCGACGATCTGCTCGGCGACACCGTCGGCGCGGCGGGCCTGGAGATCGCCGTCGCCCCGGCGACGGTGTCCGGCACCCGCGTGTCGGCCCTGCGTCTCGGACGCAACTCCGGCCGGGACTTCGTGGTCGCGGACCGGAAGAACCTCGCCGGCAGGCTGCGGCGGGACGTCCGGCGCACGGCGTTCGTCCCGGTCGAATCCCGCGACGTGCTCGCCCCATCCGACAGGCTGTTCGTCCGCTTCGTGTCCTGCGGCGCCATGCCGCCCCCTTGGGTCATCGGCTACCGGCGCCACGGCACGGACCGGACGGCCTCGGCGTTCCAGGTGCTCGTCTCCCGGCTCGGCGCGCGCCATGCCGGAACATCCTGCCGCGAGTTCGAGGGCACGATCCCGGAGAACTCGCTGGCGCCGGGCCGTTACGGGATCGCGCTGGTCGACCGGGGAAGCGGCGCAGAGAGCCGCGGCGATCTCGACGCCCTCCTCGCAGCGGGCCAGGCGCTCGCCCGGATCGAGTTCGAGGTCGGCGCTCCGCCCCCGGAGCGTGACGCCTGGCCGCCCGCCGAGACGGTCGCGAGCCGCGACGGCGAACGCGGCTTGCCCGGCTAACAAACCGGTACTATTCTCCTCGACCGCCCGTGCCGGCGGTACCACACGAGGGAGTGAATCATGGCCGATCCGAACAGCAAGAACCCCGAGAACGTGCCGGGCAAGTTCTACGTGGACAACACGTGTTCCGGTTGCCAGGTGTGTGTCTCGACGGCCCCGGACAACTTCAAGATGAGCGACGACGAAGAGTACGCCTACGTCTACAAGCAGCCGGAAAACGACGACGAACTCGATGCCTGTCAGGAGGCGATGGACAACTGCCCCGAAGAGTCGATCGGGGACGATGGCGAGTAGACGTCCGGCCCGGCATGGCCCGAACGAACGACGGCCCGGCGGATCGCCGGGCCGTTCGTGTCTGTCCTGGTCCCTCGACAGGCGGGCATCCAGGCGATGATCACGTCACGGAGTCGCGGAGGGACCCCCGGGCGTACTCGAGCGGAACGGCTTGAGCAGCTCGGCCCGTGACGGTTGACGCAGCTTCTTGAGCGCCTTGGACTCGATCTGCCGGATCCGCTCGCGGGTCACCGCGAACGACTGGCCGACCTCCTCCAAGGTGTGCTCGGTCCCCTGG
>JAJRXN010000014.1 GCA_024276295.1 Acidobacteriota bacterium | reverse complement strand
CCGGGCCGCCGGCTTCTCACTGCCCCGCGGAGCGGCGACCTTGTCCCGCCTTGCCGCCATGCAGCGGTCCGTCACTGCAAGCCGCGCGATCCTCCCGCGACCGCTGCGGGCCGGGCCGTCGCCTGCGCGCGCGCATGGGTCCGCCAGCTTGACGCGGCGGGCTCCCGGCCTCGTCCACAGTTTCGGAAGCACCCTGATCAGTCGGCCGCGTCGTCCTCGGCGAGCCTGGCGCGCAGCTCCGCGACGACTTCTTCGAGCGCGCTCAGCAGATCCCGGGAATCGACCTCCTCCCGTTCGAACCGCAGACTGACGCGGAACCCCCGCCCTGGCGGCTCGTACCGGAACACGAAGGGGCGCCCGCCATCCCGTGGCTGCGCTCCCCCCTGCCGCTTCCGCTCGCGCACCTCATCGCGCGTCAGCCCGTGCCGGCTGATGACGTCGATCAGCTCGAGCATCGCTGCTTCGTCAGCCTGACGGACGATCTCCATCAGCGTCGACTTCGTCGTGATGTCGGCGCGCCGACATGCCTCCTTGACGCTCGCCGGCATCCTGTTGAGGCTCAGCAGTTCGGTGATGCTCGTGCGCGAACGCCCGAGGCGGCGGGCCACCTGCTCGTGCGTGTAGCCGAACTCGTCGAGCAGGCGCCCGATCGCCTCGGCCTCCTCGAACACCGTCAGGTCCCGTCGCTGGAGGTTCTCGATCAGACTGATCTCGAGCGATCCGCGGTCGTCGACATCGACCTCGACGCACGGGATCAGTGAAAGCCCAGCCAGCCGCGCCGCACGGTAACGGCGCTCGCCCGCGATGATCTCGAACGCTCCGTCCTCCGCGGGGCGGACGAGGATCGGCTCGAGGATCCCTCGCTCCCTGATCGATTCCGCCAGCTCCTCGATGCCCTGGAGTTCCTTCCGGGGCTGGGTCGGGTTCGGGCGCAGGCGCTCGATCTCGATCATCCGACCCACCGTCGCCGGCCGGCTGGACGTGATCTGCTCGACGAAGTGGGCATCGGCCCGCATGCGACGGTTTTCGGGCAGTCCGCGCGTCTTAGTCACGGCGCAGCACCTCCTCGGACAGCCGATAGTACTCCTCCGCCCCGCGCGACGTCGGCGCGAAGGTGAAGATCGGCTGCTTGTAGGCTGGCGATTCCTCCAGCCGGACGTTCTTGCTGATCCGGGTCTCGAACACCTTGTCGCCGAAGACCTCGCAGATCTGCCGCTCGATGTCCCGGGCCAGGATCGTGCGTCGGTCGTGGATCGTCACGAGCACGCCGAGGAACTGGAGATCCGGGTTCGCCCGCAGGCGAATCTTCTCGAACGTGTCGAGCAGGTCGTCCGTCCCCTCCAGCGCGTAGTAGGACGACTGGATCGGCACGAGCAGATGCGTCGCCGCGACCATGGCGTTGACGGTCAGCGTTCCAAGGGTCGGCGGGGTGTCGATGACGATGTACTCGAAGCGCTCACGCACCGGCCCGAGCTTGTCCTTGAGCCGGAAGTGGGCGTCGATCTGGCCGGCCAGCGAGGGTTCGATCTTGGCGAGAGCCAGGCGGGCCGGTGCGACGGTCAGACGCTCGAAGTCGGTCCGGACCAGCGCGTCAGCCATCGCCACATGCTCCTGCACGAGCACCTCGTACATGGACAGCTCCGTCGGGGCGCGGGGCTCGAGGTATGACAGCGTGGCGTTGGCCTGGGGATCGAGGTCGACGAGCAGCGTTTCGAACCCCTTCTGGGCAAGGGCGGCGGCAAGGTTGACGGCGGTGGTGGTCTTCCCT
>JAJRXN010000242.1 GCA_024276295.1 Acidobacteriota bacterium | reverse complement strand
GGCAGATGCCAGAAGCCGTCTCCGGTGACGGGCATGCGGTCGTCGGTCGTCCCGGGCGTCGCGAGTCCCGTGGCAAGGCAGGCCGCTCCAGAAAACCCGCCGGCGGAGCGAAGTCCGAGCAGGGCGCCGGTCGCCACGTCGTAGGTCGTGCCGGTTCCCGACGCGCCGCTCTCGTCCGACCAGCGCAGCGGAGTCGGCTCGTCGCGGGCGAGCCGCAGCCGCGAGACCTCGCGCGGTCGCGCGAAGGCCGCGGGATCGGCGGGCGCGCAGTCGCAGGCGTCCCCGGCTCCGTCGCCGTCGCCGTCCGCCTGGTCCGGGTTGAACACCGCGGGACAGTTGTCCGCCTGGCCGAACAGCCCGTCGGCATCGGCATCGGTGTCCTCGATCTCGAGGTACGTCACGCCCTGGCCCTGGACGAAGCGCGTGATCTCGAGCCGGCCATCGACCACCGCAAGGCGCACCGGAGGGCCGAGCGGATCGAGCCGGTCCGCGGCCTCGATGTCGGCCAGCTCGGCGGGCGTGTAGACGTCGCTCGGTCCACGCTTCGGCAGGGCGTCGTAGGCTGCGCGGATGCCGTGGTCGCGATCGATGCGGTACTCGGTGACATCCACCTCCCGCATGCGCAGTCCCGAAAAACGCAGCGTGACGTCCCATCCGCCGCGCTCGCGGTCGTCGGGATCCAGCCGGTCGTGGGCATAGACCAGCACCGCATGGCCGCGGGGCTGCACGGCGCGGAATCCGCCGACGCGCATCCCCGCGTCCTCGAACGCGCCGAGGTCGGCCAGCTCGTGAGTCATGCCGGCCATCAGCTCGACGAAGCGGAAGAACGTGTTGCCGGCCGCGTCCACGTCGTCCTCGGTGCCGTCGCCGTCACTGTCGACGCGCATCACGCTGGCCACCGACTGCGTGCCCTGCGCGAAGTTGTCGTTGTACGGCCAGATCGTGATCGTCGACTCGCCCTTGGCGCGGACCGGGTCGTCCATCGCGTCGGCGAGCAGTCGCTCGAACAGGTCGGCGCCCCAGGTCGGGAAGAACCCGCTGGCCGCGAACACGTTCTTCGCCGCCGGATCGTTCTGCGGCTGCCACTCCGGGCCGGCCTCGTGGGAGTTGACCCGCACGTGCGCGTAGTAGTCCGGATCGATCGTGCGGATCTTGTCCCACGACCAGGCGATCAGCTCCCACGCTTCGCGGGCGTGGCGGTAGGGGTGGATCGAATAGAAGTCGAACGGACAGCCGCGATCGGCGTGAGCCGCGCACAGATCCGCGACACGCTGCGAGATCCGGCCGGCGAACCCGGGCTCGGTGCAGACCCAGTTCTCTTCCCGGAATCCGGCGTTGGGGTTGTCCACGGTCGGACTGCAATGATAGAGAACCTCGTCGAGGTGCCGGTTGCCGGCCGGCGCGTCCTCGACGCCGCCGATCGGCACCCGCAACGAATCGAGTCCGTTGTCCTCGAAGGCCCGCAGCATCGCGTGGCTGGTCACGTCGTAGTAGGTGAAGAACTCGTTGAACCGCGAGCGCCAGAACGGCGAGAGCGTGTTCTCGTTGCCGATCGAGAAGTACCAGTCGACCGTCGCCGGCCCGTATCGCGCGATCAGGTGCTCGACCACCGTGTAGACATGCTCGTCCCACGAGAGCCAGTGCTTCGGCACGTTGTCGCAGTCGCCCCCGGCGGTGTTCTTCGGAACGCCGGTCTCGCACAGGTCGGTCGGCACGCCGTCGATGCGCACCAGGGGCCGGCGTCCGTGGGCCACGTGCTGGTCCAGTTCGTCGTCGAGTCGCGTCCAGTAATGGACCTGCGTGCCGGGGTTCTCGTACTTGCGCAGCGCGGCCAGCGGATGCGTGAAATGGTCGGGCACGTCCGGACTGTCGGCCGGGGCGCCGTCGGGATCGCCGGGCTTCCACTCGGAAAGCGGCGCGGCGAGCCGGGTGACCTCGATCACGCCCGCCGCGTCGTCGATGGCGACGATCTCCTGCACCTCCGACTGGTCGGCGTCGCAGACGAGGACCATCTCGCCGACGGCGTAGTCGTCCGACAGCGGGCGTCCGGGCGGAATGCCGTACAGGTCGGCCTCGACGATGTCGGTCAACGTCATCCGGGTGACGCTCCCGGTGTTCTCGAAGGAGAGGATGCGGCGCGTCTCCCGCTCGCGGACGAGGTTCGGCGTTCCGTCGAAGATCTGCGCGCGGTACCAGTCGTCCGACCAGCCGGCGTCCCGATGCTGGAGCATGAACTCCGGGTGCCGGGTGCGGACCTCGTCCATGAGCTGGTAGACGACTTCCTGGTCGAAAAGGCGGCTCGTGTCGAAGTTGGTCTTCGCGGTGCCGGCGTACCAGCGACCGGCCCAGGTCACGGTCGGGGCGGCGACGTCCACGTCGAACGTGGTGCGGGAACCCGCGAGATCGCGCCGCGTCGTGAAGAACCAGGTGGCCGTCGAGGGGTCCACCGGCTCGCCGAACATCGTCCGGCCTTCGACGTGCACCTCGAACCGCGTGCTTGCCGCCAGCGGCGTCTCGGGAACGCTCTCGAAGCCGAAGGTCCATTCACCGCCGCCGAGGGTCGGTTCGAGGGCGCGACCGGACCAGCCCGGAGCCCAGGCCCGGTTCGGCCCGAAGACGACCTGCGGCTCGCCGCCTTCCGGCGTGATCGTCAGGATCACCGAGTCCTGGTCGATGCCGTTGCCGGGATAGTGGCCGAGCAGGGGCACCATCAGCTCGAAGTAGATCGACGTCCAGCGCGTGATGTCCACGTCGTCGTCGCAGGGCCTGGGTCGGGTCGAGATCTCGAGCTTGCAGTCGTGGATCACGACCGGCGCTTCGGCCAGGCCGGGCGTGGCCGCCAGTGCGAAGAGCGCGAAGAGACGGCGAAACGCAGGTGTCCTGACCATCCGGGGACTCTACGCCGGCCGGCAGGCTGCGGCACGAGGGGCGAGACCACTGCGGGGAGGGTGCAGCAGGACTCCCGGCGGACTCCCCTGCAGACGGGGAGATGCTGCTAGAACACGGACGGGCAACAGAAACGGCGCTGCCCATCGGAGTCCCGCCCGGCGAGGGCGCGAGACGGATGGCCGCGGCGCCGTGTGGCGATCCTCTCCGGGCGGAGTCTCGGGAGGAGAGCCATGTCCAGCAAGAGGGATCGAGAATCCCGGTCCGATCGCGCCGTCCGGTCTTCCGACCGCCGGCGTATCCGCCAGGTCGCATGCCTGCTCGTTGCGGCCGCGTTCGGCTCGCTGCCGCTTCCCGCCCAGGAGGATCCGCAGCATGCCGCGTGCGATGCGTACGTTCGCGTGGACGAGCCGATCGACTGCGCCCGGTACACGCTGTCCCTGCCGATCGCCGAACCGGAACGACCGCCGCGAACCGCCGAAGACCTTGCGGCGACGATTCCGGGCGTCACGAGACTGACCAAGCGCTTTCCCCGTGTCGGCAACGGCCTCTGCGCGGAGTACACGTGGGATCCGGTGCTCCGCGTCTGCAGCACGTCCTCGCCCGACTGCCCGGTGCCGGAGCCTGCTCCCGCCGGCAGCGACTGTCCGAGCGCCTGCTTCTGCGTCCGCCCCGGCGAGGGACTCCTGATCGAGCGCGCGGACACCCGTCCGTTCCTGCTCTTCGGTGGCGATGCGCCGGTGACCTTCGACTTGACGACCGGCGGGC
>JAJRXN010000241.1 GCA_024276295.1 Acidobacteriota bacterium | reverse complement strand
TGACCTGCAACCGCTCGACGGCTCCGAACCGGAAGCCGAGCAGCAGCGAGCGCGTGTCGTACTCGCCGCGGCGTCCCTCGTCGATCCGCGCGGCGCGCACCGAGAGGCCGCCGACGGTGCGCTCGGCGAAGTCGGCCTCCCAGGCCAGCTCGACGCCGGTGCTGCGCGCGTCGTCGAGCACGGAAAAGCCCGGGGCGCTGCCGTCGTAGGTCGTGCCGAACGTGTCGGCGGCGACGACGAAGCGGTTCCGCGGCCCTCCGGTCAGCAGGCCCTGCAGGCGGCCGGACCAGCTCGTCGTCCGCACGACGCCGACGTCGATCAGGTCGACCAGTTCCGCCCCTTCGTCGAGGGAGACCCGCGCGCGCTCCGTGCGGGACCACGAACCGGCCAGCGACCAGCTCGCCCGCGGCGAGGCCTGCCAGTTCCAGCCGAGACCGGCGTAGTGCGACGTGTTGTCGTACTCGGAGAACTGGTCGTACGTCTCGCGGACGGGACGCCAGCTGACCCAGGTGGCGCCGCGCGCCGTCTCGCGCTCGAGCCGCAGCGTGATTCCGGTGCGCAGGAGCGTGCCGGACTGGCTTTCGGCAAAGCGCGGGTCGCCGAGCCGGAGGTTGTCGGTCCGCTCGACGCGCAGGTCGATCACCGGATCGAAACGCCACGCGGCGGCGACGGCCGGCAGCGGCGCGACGAGCGGAAGCAGCGCGGCGAGGACGGCCACCGCGGGACGGAAGCGTCTCGTCACCGCACCACCAGCACGTCGTTCGGCTGAAGCCAGATGTTCTGCTCGGGAGCGGCGCCCTTGAGGATCTTGTCGTAGTTGATCTCGTACCGGAGCTGGCCGCCGTCCGGTCCGTCACGCAGCACGACGATCCGCCCCGAGGCGAACTCGTCCAGCCCGCCCGCGATGGCGAGCGCCTGCAGCAGCCGGATCGGCGCCGCCGACGTGATCATCATCTGGCTGCCGACCCGCCCGAGGACGAAGATCCGGTAAGAGTTGATCTCCTGGACCTTCACCGAGATCGTCGGGTTCTCGAGGTACTCCGAGAGCCGCGTGGCGACCGCCTGGCCGATCTCCTCGGGCGTGCGACCGGCGGCGCGGATCTCGCCCGCCAGCGGGAGCGAGATCATCCCGTCCGGACGGACGAGACACTCCTCGCGCCGTTCTTCGTCTTCGTACACGAAGACCTCGAGCACGTCGCCGATGCCGACCTTGAAGACCGGCTTGCGGTCGAGGCCCTCTCCCGCCGGGCTGGCGGCCGGGCCGGCGGCGAGCAGCGCTGCAGCGATGACGATGAGCACGGCGCCCGCTCGGCGCCGCCTTCCGGTCGAGGCTCCCGTCCTGACCATGACCTTTCCTTCGGCGCGTCCCCCCGAAAAGAGGCCGCGCACCTGACCGCCCGCCCTGCGGGACGTCCCGCCAGACGTTCCCGGTACGATGGCTACGGCGTAGGACGGTCCTTGTCAAGCGCCATAGGCGGCCGAATTTGTCTCGGATTGTTCCGTAGTGTCCGAAAACGAGCACGGCAGGATCCCTCCGGTGCTCGATTCCCGACGTCGACTCCTTGCCTGTCCCGTCTGCAGCCCGGTCGAAAAGATACTGGGTTCGCGCGGACTCGCCACGAAAAGCACGGGTTCCCTTGGACTTGCGCGGAGCGGTGCCCCCCGGAACCGGTCGCGGTGGCCGCTCCGCCGGGCCGCCCGGCCCGCGAGGGGTGTCCCGCGCGGCCTCCGGACGAGGTGCCGGGTGTTCGATTCCTCGACAGTCCCGGCCGGGCCGGTCTCCCGATCGGCCGCGCGAACGGGCGACCCGCACCGAAAGCCGGGGCCACCGGGGTATACTGCCGGGCGGGGAGGTGCGAGTGATCGCGGGATCGTCAGGCGATCGCGGCGAGCCGGCGGGCGGAACCGCTCGCAAAGGAGATCTCTCGGTGGGCGGGTATCCGCGGATCAGACTCAGCCTCAAGGCCGAGGAACTCGGCTCGGAGCTGCTCGTCTACGACGAGGAGCGCCGGCTCTACCACCTGCTGAATCCGACGGCCCGGCTCGTCTGGCAGCTCTGCGACGGGGTGCACGACGAGGAGGAGATCGCCCGGGAGGTCGGCAGGCACTACCCGTCGGTGGATCCGGAGAAGATCAGAAACGACGTGGCCCGAACGATTCGAACATTCAGCGAAAACGGCCTGGTCGTCTTCGCCACGGAATCGGCGGAAACCGACTGATATCTGCGGCTTTTTCTCCTGCGGCCTCCTTGCCGCAAGCGGCCCATCATCGTATATGCATCTCCGTTCCGGTGTGATGTCAGCCCCGGGCATCGGAGGAAAGACGGATGATCGACGGAGACCGGCCGGACGCCTGCCAGGCCAAGGCCATCGAGGAACCTCGCGAGCAGGGCTACGAGGCCCCCGAGGTTCAGACCTTCACTCCCGAGCAGCTCATGCAGGTGCTCGGACCCGCTCAGGGTTACGGTGGCGGCACCGGTCCCGGCCGCCGAGGCGGCCAGGGTCGCGGCCACCGGCTGTTCCCGGGCCTGCGCTGAGCCTCGAACCCGATCGAGGCGGGCGCCGGCGCCTGCAACAGAAGACAACCAGCGGATCGCCGAGGTGCCACGGGGCCCTCGGCGTTCCTGCGTCTGCGCCGGGATCGGTCCCGCGGCGCGGTTTTCTTGACCGCCCCGGGGGGGCGGGCTACCATCTGCGCTCGTTTCCCAGGGCACCCGTAGCTCAATTGGATAGAGCACCTGACTACGGATCAGGAGGTTCGGGGTTCGAATCCCTGCGGGTGCGCCAGCCCTGATGTCGCCCGTGCAGCCGACCGCGTCCCCGTTCGACACCGCGATGATGCGGCGGGCCCTCGAGGCCGCGCGCCTCGGCGAGGCCGCGGGCGAGGTGCCGATCGGCGCGGTGATCGCCCGGGACGGCGCCTTCGTCTGCGCGGCGCACAACGCGCCGGTGGCCCGGAAGGACCCGACGGCCCACGCGGAGATCCTCGCCCTGCGGGAGGCGGGGGTGCGTCTCGAGGCCCCGCGGCTGCCGGGCGCGACGCTCTACGTGACGCTCGAGCCGTGCCTGATGTGTCTCGGCGCGATGGTCCACGCGCGGATCGACCGGCTCGTCTACGGCGCCGCCGACCCGAAGGTCGGCGCGACCCGGCTGCTGCGCGAGCGGGAGCCGACCGGCCTGAACCACCGGTTCGCCATCGAGGGCGGCCTGCTGGCCGACGAGGCCGGCGCCCTGCTCCAGGCGTTCTTCCGCGCCCGGCGGTGAGCGCGCGCATCTCTTCTTCTGTGGCCGCCGGCACGAGCGCGCTGGCATAATCCCGGATCGCCACGGAGGGGTGACCGAGTGGCTTAAGGTGCACGCTTGGAAAGCGTGTGTAGGCGAAAGCCTACCGTGGGTTCGAATCCCACCCTCTCCGCCAGCGAAACGAGAGAATATGGGGCTCGCTCCTGCGCGACCCGGTCCCGTGAACCCCGTCAGGCCCGGAAGGGAGCAGCGGTAAGCGGACCGCCGGGTGTGCCGCAGGCCCGGCGGGCCCCACCAGACCGGGGGGCGGCAGGACGCCGCCGCCCCCCGCCCGCCCCCGCGAGGCGGGCACGAGGACAGGTTGGCCCGACTGCCCCTGGCCCGAGCATGCCGCCCGCAGCGCTTCGCCGAAGTGCTCGGACAGCGCGCCGCCGTGCGCGCCCTCGGCAGCGCCGCCGCCCGCGGGGAACTGGCGTCGGCCTACATCTTCTCGGGCACGCGCGGCATCGGAAAGACGACCATCGCGCGGATTCTCGCCAAGGCGCTCAACTGCGAGCGGGGCCCCGCCGAGGACTGCTGCGACGCGTGCGACGCGTGCCGGGCGATCGCCGAGGGGCGCAGCCTCGACGTGCTCGAACTCGATGCGGCGACGCACACCGGCATCGACGACATCAGGGAACTCCGCGAGGCGGCGACGTATCCGCCCGCCGGAGGCCGCTGCCGCGTGTTCATCCTCGACGAGGCGCACCAGCTCTCGACCGCGGCCTGGAACGGGCTGCTGAAGATCCTCGAGGAGCCGCCCGCCTGGTGCGTGTTCGTGTTCTGCACCACGGAACCGCACAAGATCCCGCCGACGATCGAATCGCGCGCGCTGCATTTTGCATTTCGAAGTCCGTCACCCTCCGAGCTGCGTGGCCACCTCGAGCAGATCGCCGGACGCGAGGAGATCGCGATCACCCCCGGAGCGCTCGACCTGCTGGTCCGCGCCGCCGACGGCTCGGTGCGCGACGGCCTGTCGGCACTCGACCAGGTCCGGGCGCTGGCCGACGGGCCGATCGACGAGGCGCTCGTCCGCGAAGCGCTCGGGATGATCCCCGCCGAGTCGATCGAGGCGTGGCTCGCCGCGCTCGGCGCGGGCGACGGCGCGAAGGCGCTCGAGGTCGTCGGCGAGCTGGCCGCCGAGGGGCAGGACCTGCACGCGTTCGTGACCGACGCCCTGCGCCGGGTGCGTGATCTGGCGGTCGCGCGCGTGACCGACCCGGCCGGACAGACCCCCGACGGCGCGCAGGCGGCCCCGTTCCGCGTCGAGCAGCTCGCCTTCATGGGCTGCGTGCTCGACGAGACCGAGGGGCGGCTGCGCCAGGGCGGCCCGCAGCGGGCGCTGGTCGACCTGGCGACCGTGCGGCTCTCGGCGATGGCCGGGCTCGAGGACCTGGCGCGACTGGCGGCGGCGCTCGAGCGCCCGGACGGGTCGTCGGGGCCCGGCAGTCCGTCCCCGCGCCGCCGGCCCGCTCCCCCCGAATCCCCGTCACGCCCCGCGGGCGGCGGGCCGCCCCGCACGGCCTCCCCGCGCGCGGAGAGTCGGCCGGCGGCACGCGACCTTTCCCGCGACCTGATCGACGCGGTCTCCCGGATCCGGCCTCCGCTGTCCGGCTACCTGCGGCGGCTGGAGGCGATCACTCTCGACGAGAACGGGACGCTGGTCCTCCGGCTCGCGGAGCACGGCGGCAACGGGCGCCCGGTCTGGGCCGCCCGGCTGACCAGCGCTCCGGCCCGCGAAGCGCTGGCCGAGGCGATCCGCGAGATCGCCGGCCGCGAGCTGTCGTCCGTGCGGGTCGAGGGGGGCGACTCCCCGCCGGGCGAGCCGGCGCCGCACGTCTCCCCGCAGCAGGTCCTCGAGCGCGCCCGGCGCGACCCGCTGGTCCGCATGGTCTTCGACCGCTTCGGCGCCGCGATGATCGGCGGTGAGCCGCTGTCGGCGGGCGACGCCCCCCCGCCTCCGGCCCCCCGCCCCCGCACCACAGGAGACTCCCCGTGAACCCGGCGAAGATGAGCAAGATGCTGCAGAAGGCCCAGAAGATGCAGGCGAAGATGCAGGAGGAGATCGCCGCCCTGCGGCTCGAGGCCAGCGCGGGCGGCGGGGCCGTGCGCGCGACGGTCGACGGCCAGAAGAACCTGCTCGCGCTGGAGATCGAAAAGGACGTGATCGAGGACGCCGACCCCGAGATGGTCGCCGACCTCGTGCTCGCGGCGGTCCGGGACGCCCAGGGACGGGTCGACGAGGAGGTCCAGAAGAAGATGGACGCCCTGGCCGGCGCGATCGGGCTTCCGCCCGGCATGGGGTTCTGAGCCGGTCGTGCGCTCCCTGCCCGAGCCGATCGAGGCGCTGATCGACCGCCTGGTGCGCCTTCCGGGCATCGGCCGGCGCTCGGCCCAGCGGCTGGCTTTCCACCTCGCGCGCCAGAATCCGGAGGAACTCGAGGAGCTGGCACGGGCGATCGCGCGGCTCCCGCGCGACCTGCGGACCTGCGCCCGCTGCGGGAATCTCGCCGCTGCCGAGCTGTGCGCGATCTGCTCCGATCCGCGGCGGGACGAGACGCTGATCTGCGTCGTCGAACAGCCGGAGAACCTGGCGTCGATCGAGCGTTCCGGCGGTTTCCGCGGCGTCTATCACGTGCTGGGGGGGGCGATCTCCCCGCTGCGTTCGGTCGGCCCGGACGACCTGCGGATCGACGCCCTGCTGGCGCGGATCGAGGCGGGAGCGGTCGCCGAGGTGATTCTCGCCACGAATCCGACCGTCGAGGGGGAGGCGACGGCGCTCCATGTCGCCCGCCTGCTGCGCGGCCGGAGGGTGCGCGTCACCCGGCCGGCGACCGGGCTCCCGGTCGGCGGAGACCTCGAATACGTCGACGACGTGACCCTCTCGAGGGCGCTGGCCGCCCGGCGTGAGCTGGTCGAGGACGACTGACCGCCATCGCCGGCTTTCGGCCTCGTTTGCCCCGAGCGCCTCCGGGGCCTTAGATTCGCGTCGGCCGCGCCTGACGCTCCGGGCGGCGGAGGTCTTGAGCCGGATGAGTGCGAGCGACCTGGTTCTCCACGAGGAGGAACATCGGCGGATCTCGGGTCTCGCCGAGCGCCTGCTCCGTGACGCGAACGCCCGTTTCGTGTCGCTGATCGATCGCAACGGGCAGCCGATCACCTCCGCCGGTTCCCTGCCGGACGTCGATCGGACCGCCCTGGCCTCGCTCGCCGCGGGCAACGTGGCGGCCACGGAGGGCCTGGCCCGGATGATCGGCGAGCAGACGTTCTCCTCGCTCTACCACGAAGGAGAAAGCGATCACATCTATCTCTCGTCGATCGGGGCGATCGGCATCCTGATGGTCGCGTTCGACGAGCGCTCGTCGCTCGGCCTGGTGCGGCTGCGGGTCCGCCAGGTCTCCCCGGAGATGGAGAAGGTGTTCGACGACATGCTGTCCAAGTCGCGCACCGGGACGGCCGAGCCGGGGGGACCGGGCTCGCCGTTCGCGGAGATCACCGACGAGGACATCGACAACCTGTTCAGCGACGGGTTCTGAGCGCGACGATGCCGTTCATCAACTATGCGCACCGGGAACTGACCTGCAAGCTCGTCTACTACGGACCGGGCCTGGGCGGCAAGACGACCAACCTGCAGTGGATCTACGAGAAGTCGGCGCCCGACGCCAAGGGCAAGATGGTCAGCCTGGCGACGGAGACCGACCGCACGCTGTTCTTCGACCTGCTGCCGCTGTCGCTCGGACAGATCCGCGGCTTCAAGATCCGCTTCCAGCTCTACACCGTGCCGGGGCAGATCTTCTACGACGCCTCGCGGCGGCTGATCGTCAAGGGCGCCGACGCCGTGGCGTTCGTCGCGGACTCCCAGAAGGCCCGCTTCGACGCCAACATCGAGTCGCTCAGGAACCTCGAGGAGAACCTGCGGCAGAACGGGATCGACCTGGCGACGATCCCCTACGTGCTGCAGCTCAACAAGCGCGATCTGCCGACCGCGCTGCCCCGCGAACACCTCGAAAAGGCGCTCCGGTTCCGCAACGAGCCGGTGTTCGAGGCGGTCGCGGTCCAGGGAATCGGCGTCTTCGAGACCCTCAAGAGCCTCGTCAAGCAGACCCTCGCCCGCCTGCGGGCCGGGGTCCCGGTCGGCTGAGCGCCGCCCCGCCCGTCGGGGCCCTGATTTGACGGCCCCCGGGGCAGACCCTAGAATCCGCGCTTCGGCTGGAATCACGATGGTACAGGAGGACTTGCGGTGGCGAGCACGCCGTATGCTGTCATCGAGGCGGGCGGCCGTCAGCTCAGGGTCAGCCCCGGCGACGTTCTCGCCGTGGACCGGCTCGACGTCGAGCCCGGCGCGCCGGTGACCTTCGAGCGCGTCCTGCTCGTCGGAGGCGACGATCTCAGGATCGGTGCGCCGACGGTCGAGGGCGCGAAGGTGCAGGCGACCGTGCTGCGCGAAGAGCGCGGCCGGAAGGTGATCGTGTTCCGCAAGCGCCGCCGGACGACGTTCCGGCGCACCCGCGGACACCGCCAGTCACACACGATCGTCCGGATCGAGGCGATCGAGGGCTGACGGGACCGCAGGGAGGACGCCATGGCTCACAAGAAGGCCGGTGGATCGTCGCGCAACGGGCGCGACAGCCAGTCCAAGCGGCTGGGAATCAAGCGGTTCGCCGGACAGATCGTCCCGGCGGGCAGCATTCTCGTGCGCCAGCGGGGGACGCCGATCAAGCCGGGACCGAACGTCGGCCGCGGCAAGGATGACACCCTCTTCGCGCTGGTCGACGGCGTGGTGAAGTTCCGCGACCGCGGCCGGCTCGGCAAGTTCGTCCTGATCGAGCCACGCGCCTGACCGACGCGACCCGCTGCAGCCCGGGCTCGCCGCCGAGGCGCTCCGCCTCGCCGCGTGGTCCGGGCTTTCGTGCGTCCGGCAAGGGAGCGGGTGCGGTGTTTCTCGACGAGGTCACGGTCACGGTCTCAGGAGGCAAGGGCGGCGCCGGCTGCATCGCCTTCCGGCGGGAGAAGTTCATCCCCCGCGGCGGGCCCGCCGGCGGTGACGGCGGACGAGGCGGCGACGTGATCTTCCGCGCCACCACCGCGGAGAACACCCTGCTGCGCTACCGGTACCGGCGCTCGCTGGCGGCGGAGAACGGCCGTCCCGGCGAGGGCAGCGAACGGACCGGCCGCTCGGGCGAGAGCCTCGTGTGCCCCGTCCCGCTCGGCACGCAGGTCTTCGACGAGGACGGCGTGCACCTGCTGGCCGATCTCGTCGACGAGGGGCAGACGTTCTGCGCCGCCCGCGGAGGCCGCGGAGGCAAGGGCAACGCCCATTTCAAGACTGCGACCCGCCAGGCGCCCCGCTTCGCCCAGCCCGGCGAACCGGGCGAGCGCCGGGTGCTGCGCCTGGTGCTCAAGCTGCTGGCCGACGTGGGGCTGGTCGGCTATCCCAACGCCGGAAAGTCGACCCTGGTCTCGCGGATCTCGGCCGCGCGTCCGGAGATCGGCGACTACCCGTTCACGACGCTCGTCCCGAACCTCGGCGTCGTCGACGCCGGCGACGACCGGTCGTTCGTCGTCGCGGACATCCCGGGACTGATCGAGGGGGCGCACCGCGGCCGCGGGCTCGGCGACCGCTTCCTGCGCCACATCGAACGCTGCCGCGTGCTCGCGCTGCTGGTCGACGTCTCCTCGCACGAAGGGCGCGACCCGGTCGAGGACCTGGCGACGATCGAGCGCGAACTCGCGCTCTACGACGAGCGGCTCGCGGCCCGGCCGCGGATCGTCGTGGCGACCAAGACCGACGCCCTCGACGAGCCGGAGCGCCTGGCGCGTCTCGAGCGGGAGGCGGCGCGCAAGAGCGTGCCGTTTCTCGCCATCTCCGCGGTCCGCGGCGAGGGGCTGCGCGAACTGGTCGGCCGGCTGGCCCGGATCGTGTTCGAGACTCCCCGCACGGCCGACCCGGGGGACAATCACTCCGGAAGGGAGCCGCGATGAGGCTCGGCCTGTTCGGTGGAACGTTCGATCCGCCCCACGCGGGACACCTCGCCGTCGCCCGTGCCGCGCGGGATCTGCTGGCCCTCGATCGCGTGGAGCTGATTCCGACCCGCGTGCCTCCGCACCGCCAGCCGCCGGCGGCGTCGGCTCCGGACCGGTTCGCGATGGTCGCGCTGGCGGTGCTCGACGAGCCGCGGCTCGTCCCGTCGCCGCGGGAGATCGTCCGCGACGGCGTGTCGTACACGGTGGAGACCCTGCGCCGGCTCGAACGCGAGCACCCGGAGATCGAGCCGTACCTCGTGCTCGGGCTCGACTCGTACCTCGACCTGCCCCACTGGAAGGAGCCCGGGGAGATCGTCGCCCGGGCCCACCTCGTGATCGCACCCCGCCCGGGAGCGACCGTCGCGCTCCGTCCGGAGGACCGTCGGCGCCGGCTCTCCCCCGGCGCCGAGCCGGCACCGGGCCGCCGCGCGGTGTTCGTCCTCGCGATGGACGAGGTCCCGCTCGCCGCGACCGAGCTGCGCGCCGCACTGGCCCGCGGGGAACGGAACGTCGCGGGGATTCCCGGAACAGTGCTCCGCTATATTCGCAAGCGCGGACTCTACGGCATGGAGGAAGCCGGCTGATGGCCGAACGAGAACTCGCGGCGCTGGCCGCCGCGGTCGGCGCGCTCTCCGAACGCAAGGCCGGACGGCTCGTCGTGATCGACCTGCGGGGACGCGTCCCGTTCGCCGACTTCTTCGTGATCTGCCACGGCACGTCCGAGCGCCAGGTCCGCTCGCTGGCGGAGGCGGTCCAGGGAGAGGTCCGCGACCGGACGGGACTCCGGCCACGGCTCGAGGGGGAACCCGGCGCGGAGTGGGTCCTGCTCGACTATGGCGACGTGCTGGTCCACGTCTTCAGCGAGGCGGGACGCGAGTACTACCGTCTCGACCGTCTATGGGGCGACGCGCCGCATCTCGACCCGGCCCGCGTGCTGGCCGGAGAGATCTGAGACCCGGGGTGCCGCCGCCGGTCGTGACCGTGGTGACCGTCGGCCGGACCGGAAGCGGTCCGCTGCGCGAACTCCGTCACGACTACGCGACGCGGATCGGACGGATGGCGACGGTCGTCGTCGGCCAGGTCCGCCCGTCGCGCGCGCGCTCTCCGATCGTCCGCCGCCGCGAGGAGACGACGGCGCTGGTCCGCGAACTGCCGAAGCGCGGGCGGGTCGTCGCCCTCGACGCGCGCGGAAAGAGCCTCGACTCGGAGGCGTTTCGCGGCCAGCTCGAACGGTGGTCCGCCGGGGACGGGGTGACGTTCCTCGTCGGCGGACCGGACGGGCTCGATGACCACGTGCTCAGGTGCGTGCTCGGCGACGGATTCGACCGGCTGTCCCTCGGTCCGATGACCCTGCCCCACGAGCTGGCACTCGTCGTGCTGCTCGAGCAGATCTACCGCGCGCTGGCGGCCGGCCGGAACCACCCGTACAGCCGGCACTGAGGACCCGCCGGCGGGAGCGCCGGGGGCGCGCAGGCCGGCGCCCGGCGGCGCGGGACGCGATCCTCGCCCCCGTGAACCGCTCGCCATCGATCCGCTGGCTGGTCGACCCCTGGCGCGACCTCGTGGCGCTGCTCGCGTCGGGGCCCTGCCCGCTGTGCGCCCGTTCCCTGCCGCGGCGGGCGGTCGCCGGCGTCTGTCCCGCCTGCTGGGCCGGACTCGCCCGACTCGTCCCAGCCCCGCACGGAGACGGTCCGGTGACCGCGTTCTCGTACGAGGGCCCGATCGTCGTCCTGCACCGGCGGCTGAAGTTCGCCGGAGACCTGTCGCTGGCCCGTCCGCTCGGGCGCCGGATGGCGGCCGCGTGGCGCCGACGCCACCGGTCCGCCCGCTTCGACGCGGTGGTGCCGCTCCCTTCCGACCCGCTGCGGCTGCCACCCCGCCGCCACTCCGCGCGCCGGCTCGCGCGGGTGGTCGCCCGCGAACTCGAACTGCCGCTGGCCCGCCGCGCGCTGCGCAAGACCCGGCCGACCCGCCCGCAGACCGGTCGGCCACGACGTGAGCGCCTCGTCCGGATGGAGGGGGTGTTCCGGGCCTGCCCCCGCCGGGTCGGCGGGCGGGCGATCCTCCTCGTCGACGACGTGGTCACGACGGGAGCGACGGTGGCCGCGGCACGGAACGCCCTGGCGGCTGCCGGTGCAGAACGCGTCGGCGTCCTGGCGCTGGCCCGGACGCCGCGGCCCGTCGCGGTCAGGAACCCCGCCGGGCGAGGTGCGGCAGAACCTGCTCGACCGCCGCGAGAAGATCCCGGACCCCGAACGGCTTGCGGACGACCGTCGTGAGCCCCGCGTCGCGCAGCGCGGCGACCCTGGGATCGTGCGGCGAACCGGTGACCAGGATCACCGGAAGATCCGGAGCCGCCTCCTGGAGCCTCCGGAAGGTCTCGCGGCCGTCGAGGCCGGGCATCTCGAGATCGAGCAGCACGACGTCACAGCGGCAGCCGGAGCGGATCAGGCCGAGGGCTTCCCGGCCTCCGGCGGCATGGACGACCTCGATCCCCTTGAGCCCGAGCATCTCGGCCGCCAGCTCGGCGACCGACGGGTCGTCGTCGATCACGAGGGCCCGGGTCCCGGCAGCCGCCGCCGTCCCGGCCGGGCGCGCCGGGGGCTGGGCGAGCGCCCCGGCGAGCACCTGCCGCGTCCGGCGCAGCGAGGCGAGCAGCGCGTCGGCGTAGACCCTTCCCGCCCCGCGGGAGACCGCCCGGCGCAGCGCGCGGGCGAGCGCCTGCTGGTGACCGGCCAGCGCGTCGAGCCGCCGGAGCAGGTCCTCCTCCGCCCCGGTCCGGGCCGGCACCGGACCGGCGTCGGCACGGACGGACGCGGCGGCGAGGTCCGCCAGCCGCGCGGCGACCCGGTGCGGGTCGCGCCGCTCGAGGACCTCGTCGATGCCGGCCCGGCGCCGTTCGGCATCGGTCCAGCGCGGGGGCCCGGCGACGAGCAGGACGCGCCGCGTCGCCCGGCCGACGGCCTCGAGAGCCCGTTCGATCTCCCGGGCCGGAACGTCGTCGACGATGGCGACGACCCGCGCGGATCCGTGGCCGGCGAGCCGCCCGGGGGGAACCCGCTCGACCGGAATCCCGGGGGCCTGGCGGAAAAGCGCCTCGGCGAGCAGCAGCCCGTGATCCGGGTTCGTGGTGACGATCAGCACGCCACCTTCCGCGTCCGGTGTCGCCTCCGGTCGCGGTGTCCTGCTCGTCGCTCCCATCGTCTCTCCCCCGCGGCCGGGCACCTTCCTGGGATGGCCCGCCGGAATCGTACTCCGAGAGCCCGGCGGTGCCTGAGAACGTTATGCTCGCGCCCGTGGATCCCGTGTCCGTCCTTCCGCTAGACCCTCGGGGTGCCGCGGCGATGCTCGTCATCGGCGTCGCGGCCGGCGTGGCCAACGTCACCGCGGGCGGCGGTTCGCTGCTCACCGTGCCGCTGATGATCCTGCTCGGACTGCCGGGCCCCGTGGCCAACGGCACCAACCGGATCGCCCTGATCGTGCAGAACCTCGTCGCGGTGCCGACGTTCCGCGCCGGCGGAATCCGCGGTCTGCGCGGCCTGTGGCCGCTGATCGCCCTCGCGATGCCGGGCGCCGTCCTCGGCGCCTGGGCCGGTGCGGTGATCCCCGACGCCGCGTTCCGGCGCGTGCTCGGCGTGACGATGCTGGCCATCGCGCTGGTGATCGTGCTCCGTCCGGCGCCGCGCCCCGGGAGGGACGACGGTACGACCCCGCGGTTTCGTCCGCTGACGTTCGCGTCGTTCGCGCTGCTCGGGCTGTATGCCGGGTTCATCCAGGCGGGGATCGGCTTCCTGATCGTGCTGGTCCTCGCCGGGTTCGAGGGACTGCCGCTGGTCCGCTGCCATGCGTTCAAGGTGTTCGTCGTGCTCTGCCTGCAGGCGGTGGCGCTGCCGGTGTTCGCGATGCACGGCAAGGTGGCGTGGCTGCACGGCCTGGTGCTCGCACTGGGGCTCGGCCTCGGGGGATTCCTCGGAGCGCGGCTGACGCTCCGGGCCGGCGAGAAGATCCTGCGGGTGATCCTGGCGCTCGCGGCCTCGGCGCTGGCGGTGCGGATGCTGGTCGGCTGAAGGCGCGCGATCCCGGTTTGATCGGGGCGGCGGCTCGCCGTAGTTTCAGTCGTTCGCCGACCGGCGGGAGAGCCTGGCATGTACCCGATCCTCTACGATTTCGGCACCGTGACGATCTTCGGAGCGGAGATCCCGCTCCGCATCGGTGGCTACGGCCTGATGTACGCGCTGGCCGTGATCACCGGCTGGCTGCTGACGTACTGGATCGCGGGGCGGTTCTACCCGGACAAGCCGGTCAGCGACATCTACTTCACCAGCGTGATCGGCGGCGTCGTCGGCGCGCGGGTCCTCAATGCGTTCATCCGACTGCCCGAGATCGCCGCCGGCCGGCTCACCTTCTTCGACGCCCTGCTCGGCGGCGGCGTGTTCCTGGGGGGCATGGCACTGGGGTTCCTGATCTTCCTGACGCTGTTGCGCCGGCACGGGATCCCGATCGGCGCCGGCGTCAACCTCGCGTTCGCCGGCGTCCCGCTGCCGCATGCGGTCGGCCGGATCGGCTGTCTGCTCGGCGGCTGCTGTTACGGCGCTCCGACGGATCTGCCGTGGGGCATCACCTACACCAGCGAGATCGCCCACCGGCTGATGGGCACGCCGCTCGGCGTGCCGCTCCACCCGACACCGATCTACGAGGTGATCGTCGAGCTGTCCCTCGCGCTGATCTGCCTGCGCCTGTGGTTCCTGCGGCCGAAGCCGTACGCCATCGCCGCGGTGTGGTTCATCGGCTACGGGTCCGCCCGCTTCCTGATCGAGTTCGTCCGCGGCGACTTCCGCGGCGGGTTCCTGTTCCTGAGCACGAGCCAGTGGATCAGCCTCGCGTTCATCGCGATCGGCGTCGGATGGATCTTCGGCAAGCTGCGCGGCCACATCCTCGAGGAACGCGACGCGCCGGCACCGGACGGCAGGCAGGCCGCCCGGGCCTGACCGGGGCGGTCAACGGCGGACGGCGTCCGCGGCGGCAGCGGCGGTCTCGACGAGCGTCCCTGCCGGCGCGGTCCGCGGTGCGCCCGCCGGGCGCCGCCAGAGCGCATGGACCAGGAAGGCGTCGACCGGCTCGGGATCGTCGACGCGGAAGTGCACGCCGCGGGATTCGGCGCGCCACAGCGCCGCGCGCACGAGCAGCCGCCCGGTCCACAGGACGTTCTGGACCTCCCATCCGAGCCGGTCGTCGAAGATCTTGTCCAGCGTGTAGCGTGCCCAGAAATCGAACATCTCGCAGACTTCGGCGAGCCGTTCTCCGTCGCGTTCGATGCCGGCATGCCGCCACAGCACGCTCTTGACCGACGAGATCACGTCGTGCACGTCGAGGGCGCTGCGGCGCGAGGGGCGGATGTCGGAGACGATGCGCAGCGGTGCGGGTGGCGCCCGGTCGAGAGCCGCCAGCGCCGCACGTCCGGCACGCCGGCCCATCACGAGCCCTTCGAGCAGACTGTTCGAGGCGAGCCGGTTGGCCCCGTGCAGGCCCGTGCAGGCGATCTCGCCGCAGGCCAGCAGCCCGGGCAGCGACGTCCGCCCCTCGAGATCGACCAGCACGCCGCCGATGGCGTAGTGCGCCGCCGGCCGGATCGGGATCAGGTCGGAGCCGGGATCGATGCCGAACTGCTCGAGCAGGGCGAAGATGCCGGGAAAACGCTGCCGGAACCGCTCGCGCCCGATCTGCCGCGCATCGAGAAACACGCCCGCGTTGGGGTCGGCGGCAAGCAGCCGATGGATCGCGCGCGCGACGACGTCCCGCGGCGCGAGTTCGGCCAGCTCGTGCTGGTCGACCATGAAGCGCCGGCCGTCCTGGTCGACCAGGAACGCTCCCTCGCCGCGCACCGCTTCCGAGATCAGCGCGCGCCCCGAACCGGCGACGTAGAGCGTCGTCGGGTGGAACTGCACGAGTTCGACGTCGGCGACGAGCGCCCCGGCGCGCCAGGCCATCGCCAGACCGTCGCCGGTGGCGACCGGCGGGTTGGTCGTCTCGCGAAAGATCTGCCCGAGTCCTCCGGAAGCGAGGATCGTCTTGCGGGCCCAGATCACCTGCAGCCCGTACTTCGGGTGATGCGTGATCGCTCCGGCGCAGCGGCCGCCGTCGACGTCCTCGGTCAGCAGATCGAGGGCGAAGCAGTGGTCGAACAGCCGGATCCGCTCGTGGCCGCGGCAGGCCGCGAGCAGCGTGTCGGCCAGGGCGCGCCCCGTCGCATCGCCGTGGGCGTGGAGCACGCGGTGCGTGCGATGCGCCGCCTCGCGGCCGAGCGCCAGACCGCCGTCCCCGGCCCGGTCGAACGGCATGCCGAGTTCGGCCAGCTCGGCGATCCGCTCCGGCCCCTCGGCGATGATCGACCGCACCGCGTCCGGCTCGCACAGGCCGGCGCCGGCGGTGATCGTGTCCTCGATGTGGCTCTCGACGGAGTCGTCGTCGCCGACGGCGGCCGCGATGCCCCCTTGGGCCAGCGCGGTGTTCGAACGGTCGAACCCGGCCTTGGCGAGGACGATCACGTCCGCCTCGCCGGCCGCCTCGAGCGCCGCCCGCAGCCCGGCAACCCCGCCGCCGATCACCAGCACGTCGGTGAACACCTGCGGCAGCAGGATCGCCCGGAAGGGGATCAGGTAGCGCCGCGATTCGAACAGCTCCGCCATGGGCCGCTATTCTAGCGGCCGGGCATCACCGGGCGCCTGAG
>JAJRXN010000240.1 GCA_024276295.1 Acidobacteriota bacterium | reverse complement strand
CGCTGCATCGACGCCGGGATGAACGACTACCTGTCGAAGCCGATCTCGCAGCGGGACCTGCGCGCCGTGCTCGAGCGCTGGGCCGTCATCGCGACGCCGAGCTGACCTTCCGCCGTCGCCTGACCGCGAACTCGGGCGCCTCGCGCAGGCAGGTGCCGAGCACCCCCAGCGAACGCAGGAACGCCTTCGCCCCGGTCGTCTCGAGCCGGGCCGGCTCGTCGCCGAGCTGCGGGAAGCCGTCGTCGTCCGCGGCGGCGAAGGCCGACGGCCAGTGCGCGAACAGGCGGCCCCACGGGCTCTCGAGCGCCTCGCGCATCGCCTGCCGCGCGTTGAGCGGGTACCAGAAGCTGTCGTGGTACAGCACGCTGGCCATGTAGGCCCACGGGGCGAGCACGGTCTTGAGTGACCATTCGATCGGCCGCTTGAGCGGCCCCCAGTAGATCCGGTGCTGCATCTTCGAGGCGAAGGTCATCCGCCGGTACGGTCCGTCGAAGTGCCAGCGCTGCGCCGCGGCCGCCTCGTCGCCGACGATCTCGATCTCCCGCGGATCGCCCACCCCGAGGCCGCGCTCGTGGGCCAGCGCGATGAAGCGGATCGACAGCGGATCGAAGCCCATCATCCGGGCGGCGACGGCGTCGATCGCCACCTGGTCGCCGCCGGCGAGGATGACGTTCTTGACGTGCGGGACCATGCAGCGCGGGCCGGGGCCGTCACCGGCGAACGTGCCGTCCATCACGGCGAACACGCCACGGTGGATCTTCTGCTGGATCGCCAGCAGGTCGACCAGCGTCTCGTGGATCACCGGATGCGTCCAGTGGCGCCGCTCGTTGAGCAGACCGCCGAAGGCGTTCTTCATCGCGCCGGTGGTCGTCGTGAACACATGCGTCTTGACCGTCGGCAGGTGGACGATGTTCTCGCCGAGAAACCGCCGCGGAATCATGAACCCGTCGGGATACACGTCGCCGAGCACCAGAAACCGTTCGGCGAGATCGCCCACCGCGTCGCGGACGTGGATCCACTCCTCGCCGTCCTCGTAGAGGTGCACGTTGCGCAGTCCGTGGGCCTCGACGACGTCGAGCTGGCGGTTCTCCCGCTCACCGAGCCGCGCGTCGATCACGACCGTCCGGTTGTGACAGGCGTGGAGCCTTTCGCGGGCGAAGCCGAGGTCGAGCAGGCCGCGGATCACGCCGTCGAGCTGCCATGGGGTCGTCGAGCTGGCCGGAAAGAAGAAATGCCACGAGATGTTGACCTTGAGTGCGGTGTCGACGGCCGGATCGAGCACGTCCGCCGCGCCGGCCAGCTCCAGCAGCCGGCGGTAGTCGCGGCGCACGGTGCGCGGCGTGGTGGTCAGGACGGCAACCCGGGCCCGGCTCATGGACTCTCCTCGGTGCTTTCGGTGTCTTCGTTCGTGTCGTCCGAACGATTCTGCGGGGCGGCGAGCCGGAACGCGACCAGTTCGGGCGCGGCCGCCGGTGGCGTGAGCACGGCGACGACGGCGAGTCCTCCGGCGCGGACCGGACCGGCGACGATCACGGCGGCCGGATTGCCGTCCCCGGCGTCGAGCGTCCCGGCGCGCGCGCCGTCGTCGGTGCCGACCAGGAACAGCGTCGCGGTCTTCTCGCCGGCGACGAGCAGCAGCCGCGGGCCGAGCCGCACGAGGTTGCCGAGCCGGTGGCCGAGGCCGGTGCGCCAGAGCAGGTGTCCGTTGTCGCGCCGGAACGCGTAGACGTGGGTGTCGCGCGCCGAGACGTACAGGAGCTTCTCGTCGAGCAGAGGGCGGCCGGCGACGGCCCCCGCGAGGTGCTGCGTCCAGCGCCGCCGGCAGCGCAGCCGGTCGCGCCGGCGGAGCCGGCAGCTCGCCGCGGTCAGCGCCTGGTCCGGCGCGGCGCCGGCGAGCCAGCGCCCGTCGACCGTGGTCCGCGCCAGGTCGAGGGGGCCGACGCGCCGGGCGCCGAGCGGGCCGCCGTCGGCCCGCAGCAGGAGGCCCCCCTCGGCGGCCTGCGCCAGCGGCCGGCCGCCGACGAACAGCAGCTCGCCGGCGATCGGCATCCCGAGCGCGACGTGGCCGGCCAGCCCGCCGTCCTCGGCGAACAGCGCCACGCGCCCGCCGGCGAGCGGGACGAGCCAGCCGTTCCAGCCGGCTTCGGTGACTGGAGGGCCGATCGCCCGTCCTTCGGCCGCCGTCGTCCGCAGCACGGCCCCCGTCGCGGGGTCGATCAGCACCAGCCGGCCGCTCCCGCCGGCCGTGTCGGCCTGCCAGGAGGCCAGCCGGGGCGGATCGCACGCCAGGCCGTGGCGGCCGGCGAGCAGCGCCGTGTCGCTACCGAAGCGCCAGGCGACCGCGCCGTCGTCCGGCCGGCGGGCCTCGAGGGCCGTGGGGTAGGGGATCGCCAGCAGCGCGTCCTGCTTCCCGCACGCGGCGAGTTCGAACGGCTCGTCCCGCGGCGTGCCGGCGAGCGGCACCGACCAGGTCTCGACCAGGGTCGGGCGCTCGCCGGCCGGCGGCGCGGAGGACGCCCCGGCGGCGAGGGCCAGGATGAGCGACAGGGCGGGCATCGGACGCCGAGGATAGCCGGACCGGCCGGGCGCCGCCGCGCGGGCGTGGCACAATACGCGGTCTTCCGCACCGGGCGGAAGGTGACGGGAGGCGTCGTGGGACGTCGGTATCGGACGCTGCGCGGTTTCCGGGACATCCTGCCGGGCGAGACCGAGCACTGGCAGGCGTTCGAGGAGCGCTGCCGCGGCCTGTTCGCCCGCTACGGCTTCCGCGAGATCCGCACGCCGCTCGTCGAGGCGACCGAGCTGTTCGTCCGCTCGGTCGGCGAGCAGACCGACATCGTCGGGAAAGAGATGTTCACCTTCGGCGAGGGGGACGACAGCATGACCCTCCGCCCGTAGGTGACCGCGTCGGTCTGCCGCGCGTTCATCGAGCACGCGCTCGAGCGTCGCGGCGTCGGCCGGCTGTGGTACATCGGCCCCTGCTTCCGCCGCGAGCGGCCGCAGAAGGGTCGCTACCGCCAGTTCCACCAGGTCGGCATGGAGGTCTTCGGCGAGTCGGCTCCCGAGACCGACGTCGAGGCGCTCGAACTGGCCCTCGAGGTCGTGCGGGCCGCCGGGGTCGGCGACGCGGCGCTCGTCGTCAACAGCATCGGCGACGAGCGCTGCCGGCCGGCGTACCGCGAGGCGCTGATCGCGTTTCTCGAGCGGGTCGCCGACCGGCTCGGCGAGGACAGTCGCCGCCGGCTGCGCACCAACCCGCTGCGGGTGCTCGACTCGAAGGACGAGGGCGAGCAGGCGCTGTTCGCCGATGCGCCGCGGATCACCGACCACCTGTGCGACGACTGCCGCGCCCACCACGACCGGGTGCGCGACGCGCTCGCCCGGCTCGGCGTCGCCTTCGAGGAGGACCCGCGGCTCGTGCGCGGGCTCGACTACTACGTTCGCACGACGTTCGAGATCCGCGCCCGGCGTGGGCTCGGCGCCCAGAACGCCGTCCTCGGCGGCGGACGCTACGACGGACTGGTCCGCGAACTCGGCGGCCCCGACATGCCGGGCCTCGGCTGGGCGGCCGGGATCGAGCGCCTGCTGCTCGCCGGCGGCGCGCTCGACGAGACGGCGCCGCCGCGGCTCGACGTGTACGTCGTGACGCTCGGCGAGGCGGCGCGCCGCGACGCCTTGCCGCTCGTCCAGCGGCTGCGCGGTGCGGGGCTGGCCGTCGGCTGGGATCCGGCGGGCCACGGTCTCGGCGGACAGATGAAGCGCGCCGGGCGCTCGGGGGCGCGGTTCGCCGTGCTCGTCGGCGACGACGAACGGGAGCGCGGCACCACCACCATCAAGGATCTCGCCACCGGCGAGCAGTTCGAGGGCCCGGGCGAACCGGGCCGGATCGCCGACCTCGTCCGGTCACGCGCATCCGGGGAAGGAAACCGACGATGACCTCTCGCGCCACCGCCCGCCCGCCGCGGGCCGCCTGCGGAGACCTGCGCGCCGCCGACGTCGGCCGCACCGTGCGGCTCGATGGCTGGGTCCACCGGCGGCGGGACTTCGGCAACCTCGTGTTCGTCACGGTGCGCGACCGCAGCGGGATCGTGCAGGTGCTGTTCGATCCGGCCGCCGGCGAGCTGCACCGCCGGGCCAGCGGCCTGCGCCCGGAGACCGTCGTCGAGATCGTCGGCGAGGTCGTTCCGCGCAGCGCCGAGAACGTCAATCCGGAGATGCCGACCGGCGAGATCGAGATCCGCGCCGAGCGGCTCGATGTGCTCGCCGAGTGCGACGACCTGCCGCTGCAGCCGGCGGGCGTGCAGGTCCCCGGCGAGGAACAGCGGCTGCGCTGGCGGTTCCTCGACCTGCGCCGCGAGCGGATGCAGCGCAACCTGGCCTTCCGCTCGCGGGCGATGGCGACCGCGCGGGAGGTGCTCGTCGGGCTCGGGTTCTGGGACGTCGAGACGCCGATCCTGACCCGCTCGACGCCCGAAGGCGCGCGGGACTACCTCGTGCCGTCGCGCGTCCACCGCGGGTCGTTCTACGCGCTCCCGCAGTCGCCGCAGCTCTTCAAGCAGCTCCTGATGGTCGCGGGGGTCGAACGGTATTTCCAGATCGCCCGCTGCTTCCGCGACGAGGACCTGCGGGCCGACAGGCAGCCGGAGTTCACGCAGATCGACCTCGAGATGTCGTTCGTCGAGCCGGACGACGTGATGGAGGTCGTCGAGGAGCTGATGGTCGCCCTGGCGCGGCTCGCCGGCTGGCGGGTCGAGCGGCCGTTCCGCCGGATGGCGTGGTCGGAGGCGATGGACCGCTACGGCGTCGACCGGCCCGACCTGCGGTTCGGGATGGAGATCGCCGACGTCACCGAGCAGGTGCGCGGTTCGGGTTTCCGCGTGTTCGACGCGGTGATCGCCGAGGGCGGGGTCGTGCGCGGCATCGCGCTGCCGGGCGGGGCGAAGGCGACCCGGCGTCAGCTCGACGGCTGGAACGAGCAGGCGCGCTCGCTCGGCGCGGGCGGCCTGCTGTGGATCAAGCGCGGCGCCGACGGGCCGGCGGGACCGCCGGTCAAGGCGCTCGGGGCCGACGCCGCCACGGCGCTCGCTGCCGCCGCCGGCGCGGGAGAGGGCGACCTGGCGCTGTTCGTTGCGGGACCGCTGGCGGTCGCGCGGAGCGTGCTCGGCGCGCTGCGGCTCGAACTGGCGGCCGAGTACGGGCTGATCGACGGGAGCCGCCACGAGTTCTGCTGGATCACCGGCTTTCCGCTGTTCGAGTGGGACGAGGACGCCGGCCGGTGGTTCGCCTGCCACCACCCGTTCACCTCGCCGGAGCCGGCGGACCTCGATCGGCTCGGGAGCGATCCGGG
>JAJRXN010000239.1 GCA_024276295.1 Acidobacteriota bacterium | reverse complement strand
TCGGCCCGGGCGCCGCGCAGCGCGCGGACCACGCCATCCCGGCCGAGCGAGACGACGTGGACCGCCGCCCCCTCCTGCGGCGTCCAGTCGGCCGGCGGTGGCTCCGTGCGCCGCGCCGCGCGCGCCTCCTCGGAAAACCGCTCCCGCAGCGCCCGCTCCTGGCGGGCGCGCTCGAGATCGAGCTGCCGGCGCAGGCGGCGCTCTTCGATGCCGGCGACGATCCGCTCGGCCGCGCGACGGAACTCGCGGGCCAGCTTCTCGACCCGCTCCTCCCAGGCCCTCCGGCGCCTGTCCTCCTGCTCGCGGGCCCGCGCGGCGAGTCGCTCCCGCTCGGCGCGCAGCGCGCGGCGCTCCTCGGCCGCCGCCTCGCGCTGGCGCTCGAGTTCGCGGGCCAGCGAGCGCAGCTCGTCGATCGCCCGCGCCGCCTCGCCGCCTCCGGGTCCGAGCCGGCGCCGCGCGTCCTCGACGACCTCGGGATCGAGACCGAGCTGCTCGGCCATCGTCAGGCCGCTCGAGGCGCCGGCGAGGCCCGGGATCAGCCGGTAGGTCGGGCGCATCGTCGATTCGTCGAACTCGCACGCGGCATTGAGCGTGGCCTCGTGCCGGTAGGCCCAGGCCTTGATCGCCTGGTGGTGCGTCGTGGCGACGACATGGACCCCGCGCGCGAGCAGACGCTCGAGCACCGCGGTGCCGAGGGCCGCGCCCTCGGCGGGGTCGGTGCCGGTGCCGATCTCGTCGATCAGGCACAGCGCCGGCGGGCTCGCCTCGCGGACCATCGCGGCGAGGTTCTGCACGTGGCTGGCGAACGTCGAGAGGCTTCCCTCGAGCGACTGCTCGTCGCCGATGTCGGCGAACATCCGGCCGATCACCGGAAAACGGGCCTGCTTCGCCGGGACCGGCAGGCCGGCGTGCGCCATCAGCGCCAGCAGTCCGATCGTCTTGAGCGCCACGGTCTTGCCTCCGGCGTTCGGTCCCGAGATCACCAGTCCGTGCAGTTCGCGCGGCAGGTCGACGTCGAGCGGCACGATCGCGCGCGGCGGGTTCGCCCGCCCGAGCGCCCGCTCGAGCAGCGGGTGCCGCGCGCCGGCCAGCGTCAGCCCCCCTCCGGCAGCGATCTCCGGCCGGACCGCGTCCTCGTCGTCGGCCAGTTCGGCGATCGCGCCGAGCAGGTCGAGTTCACCGAGCACGCGGGCGGTGGCCTCGAGTTCGGCCCGCACGGCGCGCAGGGCCTCGCTGTAGCGGCGCAGGATGCGCTCGACCTCCTGGCGTTCCTCCTCGCGCGTCCGGACGAGCCGGTTGTTGATCTCCACCGTCTCGATCGGCTCGACGAACAGCGTCTTCTCGCTCGCCGAATGGCCGTGGACGATGCCCTCGAAGCGGCGCGGCGTGTCGCTGCGCACCGGCACGACGAAGCGCTCGTTGCGGATCGTGACGTACCGGTCGCGCAGCACCGGTCCGGGCCACTCGCGCCGCACGAGATCCTCGAGCATCTTCGAGAGCTGGTCGGACAGGCCGCGGATCTCGCGGCGCAGCCGCGCGAGATCGGGACTGGCGTCGTCCTCCAGGTCGCCGTCCGGGCGGACGTGGCCCCAGATCGCGCCGATCGGCGCCGAGAGGTCGGGAAAGCGGGCCCACGCGCTGCCGAGTTCGGGCCAGCGACCGGGGTCGAGCCGCCGCAGGGCGTCCTGCACCTCGCGCGCGACGACCGCCATCCGCACCAGCTCGTAGATCTCGCTTCCCGGCAGTACCCGGCCGCGCACCTCGAGCACCGCCAGGGCGGGCCCGGGATCGGCGACCTCGGTGATCGGCAGGGCCCCTTCCTGGCCCCGGTATCGGCGCAGTTCGTCCACCTGCTGCTGGCGCCGGAGGATCTCCTCGAGAGCGGCGAGCGGCACGAGCGCCGCCGCCGCGACACGGCCCATCGGCGTCCTGGTCCGTTCCGCCAGCAGCTCGACGACCCGCGGCCACTCGAGCCGCCGGAGCACGTCGCGGCCTGCGATCACTCGCTCTTCTCCTCGACGAGGTGTTCGATGTGGCGCCGGATCCGCAGCAGGTAGTCGATTCCCGAGACGAACACCAGCACCAGCATCGTCCAGACCGCCAGGTCGAGCAGGGCCATCGGGATCTTCGGCCAGACGTTGGCCAGCAGGAACAGGCCGGCGGTGACCAGCTCCGCGCCGGTCGTCCACTTGCCGAGCATCGACGGCAGGAAGCGGTGCATGCCGTAGGCCAGCCACAGCCCGAGCGCGACGACGACGATCACGACGTCCCGCGCGACGACGAGCAGCGTCAGCCAGGCCGGGATGTGCACCGCGAGCCAGAAGTCCGGAAACGGCCGCGGCGCGTTGGGCATCGCGAGGATCACGTAGACCACGAGCATCATCGCCTTGTCGGCCGCGGGATCGAGAAACCGGCCCAGCGCCGTCTGCTGGCCGAGGCGCCGCGCCGCCATCCCGTCGAGCCGGTCGGTGATCGCCGCGGCGATGAAGATCCCCAGGGCCACGCCGTTGTGGCCCGTCAGCAGGGCGAGGCCGATGAACGGCACGGCCACCAGCCGCAGCAGCGTGAGCTGGTTGGCGAGGGTCGCCTGACGCAGGATCCGGTCCCAGGTGCTCATGACCTGCGCATTGTAGTGGCCCCGGAACGCGACGTCGGCCGGGTTGGCCCCGGCGAGCGGCGAAACCTAGATTCGAACCGGGCCGGACAGTGCACGGCCTGCCCGGACTCGGGGCGGAGACGCAGGCGAATGAGCGACGTTGCCACCGGGCAGGAGGTCGAGACCCAGTACAGGCTCGACGACCTGCTGCGATTCATGGTCAAGCAGGAGGCCTCGGACCTCCACCTGAAGCCGATGCGGCCGCCGCTGCTGCGGCTCAAGGGCAAGCTGATCCCGCTCAAGGGCTCGCCGATCAAGCCGGAGGAGATGGACGCCCTGCTGCGGGGGCTGCTCTCCGAGAGCCAGAGCCGCATCCTCGAACGGCGCCGCTGCGTCGAGTTCGGCTATTCGGTCCCCGGCATCTCCCGCTTTCGGGGCACGATCTTCTACCAGCGCGGTACGCTGGGCGGCGTGTTCCGCCGCGTGCCGTTCGCCTTTCCGACGCTCGACGAGTGGGGTCTGCCCGAGGTGATCAAGGAGCTGGCCGACATGCGCCAGGGCCTGGTGCTGATCACCGGGCCGACCGGCTCCGGCAAGTCGTCGACGCTCGCCGCGCTGATGCAGGAGATCGTCAACAAGCGACTGGTGCACATCGTCACGATCGAGGACCCGATCGAGTTCCTGCTCACCGACGGCCTCGGCGCCGTCACCCAGCGCGAGGTCGGCTCGGACACGACGAACTTCGCCGACGCGCTGCGCAACGCCCTGCGCCAGGATCCCGACGTGATCATGGTCGGCGAGAACCGCGATCTCGAGACGATGTCGACGACGCTGACGGCCGCCGAGACCGGGCACCTGGTGCTGACGACGCTGCACACCAACAACGCCCCGCAGACAATCGACCGCATCATCGACATGTTCCCCGCCGAGCAGCACCGTCAGGTGCGGCAACAGCTTTCCCAGGTGCTGCGCGCCGTGATCAGCCTGCAGCTCGTCGAGCGGGCCGACGGGCAGGGTCTGGTGGCCGCGGTGGAGATCCTGCGCGATTCCCCCCGCGTGGCCCGGCTGGTCAAGGACGGCGCGATCAACGAACTCGGCGAGGAGATCGAGAAGTCCGTCGCGTACTACCGCATGCAGTCGATGAACCAGTCGCTCGCCGCGCTGGTGATCAACAACGTCATCACGCGGGAGATCGCCCTCGAGGCGTCCCAGAACCCCGGTGACCTGGACCTGATGCTGCGCAAGTTCTACTACGCGGCTTCCGGACGCACCGACGCGCCCGGCGAGGAATCCGACATGCCTTCCGATGCCGACTATTCGCGGATCAGCAAGCTGCTCGAGATCGAACGGCTCTACAGCGAGCTGCAGGAGAGCTTCGAGCACGAGATCTCGGAGCGCGAATCGAAGATCCGCCAGCTCGAACAGGCGGTGCGCGCCCAGAGCCAGAACGAGTCCGGCCGCGACGCCCGCATCCAGCAGGCGCTCGAGGAGAAGGAACGCCTGGCCCGGACGCTGGAGACCCAGCGCGCCGAGTACGAGGCGAAGATCGAGCGGCTGCAGGCACGGATCCGCGAGCTGACCACCGAGAGTTCGCAATCCTCGAGCGGACGCAGCGGCTTTTTCAGACGCTGACCTGCGCCGGGAGCCGGGAGGCCGCCGTCAGTCCCGATTGTCCCTGATCGGTCCGATCGTGGCGATCGCGTGCTTGAAGACGACGTGCTCGCCACCCCCGTGTTCGAGCAGGATCGTGAACCGATCGTACCCCCTGATGTGCCCGACGAGCCTCTTGCCCGAGACGAGCCAGACGGCCACGAGCTGCCCCTCCCTGCGGCAGCGCGCGAGAAACGTCGTCTGGATGTCCCTCTCCTGTTGCGATTCGGCCATGGCGGCATTCTAGCGCGAATCGCGCGGGAAGCTCCCGCCGGTGCCGGAAGCCTCCGCGAGGCGGATCGCCTCGACGGCCCGGTCGAGCGCGTCGCCGGACCGCGGGTCGAGCCGCAGCGCCGGCGTTTCCCGACGGAACCACGTGCGCTGGCGGCGCGCGTAGCGCCGTGTCTGCCGCTGGACCAGCGCGATCAGCTCGTCGAGCGTCCGCGCCGCCGAGCGTCCCTCGAGAAACGCCAGCGTCTCCGAGTAGCAGATCGCGCGCATCGCGTTCGACCGCGCGTCGAGTCCGCGCTCGTCGCGCAGCCGCGTGACCTCCTCGACCAGTCCGCGTTCGAAGAACCGCACGACCCTCCGGTCGAGCAGCGCATCGAGTTCCTCGCGGGGCAGGTCGAGGCCGATCCGGACGACGGCCGGCCAGCGATCGGGGCCCTTCCAGCCGCCGGCCTGCAGCGCGCTGAGCGGACGGCCGGTGGCGAGGCGCACCTCGAGTCCGCGCACGATCCGCTTGAGATCGGCCGGCGCGACGCGTCGTGCGAGGTCCGGATCGAGACGGCCGAGCACGCGGTGCAGGAAAGCGGCGCCGCGACGCGTCTCGAGCGCCTCGAGGCGCGCCCGCAGCCGGCGGTCGGCCGGCGTCGCCGGGACGACCCCCTTGAGCAGGCCGCGCAGGTACATCACCGTCCCGCCGACGACGACGGGGATCGTCCCCTCCCGCCAGGCGGTCTCCAGCTCGGCCTCCGCGGCGGCGACCCAGCGCGCCAAGTCGACCGGGTCGTCCGGCTCGACCCAGTCGATCAGCGCCCAGGCATGGCGGCGCTCGTCGCCTTCCGGCTTGGCGGTCGCCGCATCGAGACCGCGGTAGACCTGGAAGGCGTCGCAGGAGATCAGCCGGCAGGACAGGCGGTCGGCCAGCGCGCACGCCAGCGCGGTCTGGCCGGCGCCGGTCGGACCGAACAGCGCCACCAGCGGCGCCCGGCTCACCGCCCGATCCATGCCTCGACGAGCAGCCGCCCCGCGCAGGCCAGCAGCACGAGGGCGGCGAGCACGAACAGGCCGCGGCGGGCGGGGTCGAGCGCGGCCCGCCGGCTCACCGGGCCGTCCCCCCGACCCGTTCGAGACTCACGCCGGTGTAGTAGTGCCGGAGGATCGCGCGGTAGTTCTCGCCCCGCAGGGCCATCCCGTAGGCGCCGACCTGGCACAGACCGACGCCGTGGCCCCAGCCGCGCCCGCGGAACACCGCCCGCCGGACCAGCCCGTCGGGATCGCGCTGGAGATCGACGTCGAACAGCGTCTCCCACAGCCCGAGCGCCCGCCGGATGCGGAACCCGGCGACGCGCGCCGTCCCCTTCGTCCCCGTGATCTCGACCTCGCGGACCCGGCCGGAGACGCCGCGGGAGACGATCCGCAGGTCGCGGATCCGGCCGACCGGCGCCACGCGCGCCAGACTCGCCTCGAGTTCGCTCCGCTCGCGGGCGACGGTCCAGCGATAGCGCGCGCTGTAGCGGTCGTCGGTCGCCCCCTTGCGCTCGAACGCGGCGAGCAGAGCGATCGTCCCGCCCGGATCCTCCACGAAGGCGACGCGGTCCCCCGGCGCGAGTTCGAGCCGTGAGACGGGGTGCCACACCCCCGCGGTCTGGCCGAGCAGATCGACCGGCTCGGCGAGCCGCCAGGCGCGCACCGTCCGTCGCTCGCGCAGCCGGAGCCGCGCCCCGCGCCGTCCGAGCACGACCGCCTCGCGCCACGCGATCGCGTCCTGCTCTTCGGCCAGCCGGCCGATCCAGCCGAGCACCTCGCCCCGCGACGGAACCGCATCCGGGTGCAGCCGCCCGTCGACGCCCGGCCGGATCAGGCGGCGCGCCGCCAGGTGCGCGACGAGGCGGCGGTCGGGAGCGGCGAGCCGCGCGAGGTCGTCCGCCGCGACGATCCGCGGCACGTCCTGCGGACCGACGAGGCCGTCGGCCGTGGCCTCGTCACTCCCGATCCAGCGCCAGAGGGCGATCCTCGTCGGCGGGTCGGGCGCCGGACCCGGAGGCTCCACGCCGGCGGCGCGGGCGAGCGCCGAGGCCCAGCGCATCGCCTCGAGCGGCGTGACGGGACCGGCGAGCCGGGCCGGATCGAGCCCCGCCCGCTCTACGATGCCGTGGGCGACGAGCCGCCGGAGCAGCGCGGCATCGACCGCGCCCAGCGCCGCGCCGGCGCCGTCGGGAACCGGCCGGCCGGTGATCGTGATCCGCCGGCCCGCGAGGCTCTCCTCGTCGGCGATGCACGGGCGGGCGCGTAGGTAGGGCGCCGACATGTCCGGAAAGACGACCTCGACGTCCTCGGTGTGCCCCCCGCAGGTCGACGTGTACATCGCGTTGATCGGCCGGCGCCCGTGGACGAGGATCTCGCCGCGGGTCTCCCGGACCGCGCGGTCGCTCAGCGGATGCTCGCTCGCGGCCCCGCCGTAGACCTGGCAGCGCGGCGAGTCGCAGATGTCGTAGCCTCGTTCGACGAACTGGCCGCGGTTGCCGAGCACGTAGGTGCGCGCCGCGACGGCCTGCGCCTTGAGCGCCTCGATCTCCGGCCAGGCGGCCGGGCCGAGTTCCTCGGGCACGACCCCGCGCAGGTAGTCCTCGAGATTCAGCTCGTTGACGACGACCAGTCCGCCCCACGGGTCGAGCAGCACCTCGACCAGACCGCGGTACGGCCGGTCGCCGACCAGCAGCATGTCGCCGGCCGGAACGAACACGACGCGGTCGGTGTCGACCGGGAGGTCGACCCAGCGCGCGTCGACGAGCCGCAGACCGCCGCCCTGCCGTCGGACGCGCGGCTCGGAGGTGATGAAGGCGTCCTCCCAGCCGCTCTCGCGCACCGCGGCCAGCAGCGCCGACAGCGCGTCGCGGGTCTCCGCCCGACCGAGCCGGACACGCCAGACGCCCCGGGCCGGCTCGAACCGGGCCTCGGCCGGCGCTCGGAGGTCGCCCTCGAGACGCGTGGCCAGACGCCGCGCGCGCCGTTCCTCGCGGAACGAGCCGACCTGGATGCGGAACACCTCCGCGCGATCGGCGACCGGCTCGCCGGCGGCGACGACGAGCACCGGTCCCGCGGCGCGGGCCTCGAACAGCGGCTGGCCGGTCGTCCCGTCGAGGATGCGGAACCCTCCGCGCCGCGCGCCGATGCGGACCGAGTCCGCGTGGCCCTCGAGACCGATGCGGACCCGCGGCGGCGGGATCCGCAGGCCGGTGGCGATCCGTCCGGTGACGGTCGGCGCGGGGGACGGCAGGTCGACCGCGGCCCGGCCGGCGCCGACCGACGCCAGCAACGCGAGCGCGACGAGCGCCCGCGCCGGCACGGCGGCGGCGTTCGTCCCGCAACGGAGAGACATCAGGAGACGAAGGCGGAGATGGCGTCCGAGCGGTACTTGTAGATCTCGAGCACGCGCACGAGCTGGGTCACGTGGAACGCATCGTCCACGCGCCGGTTGACGCCGCAGATCCGGAGTTCACCGCCCGCCTCGCGCACCCGCTTGAGCGTGGCGACCAGTTCGCCGAGCCCTGCGCTGTCCAGATAGCGAACTTCGCCGAGATCGAGCACGAAGTTCCTGTACCCGTCGTCGATCAGCTTCCGGAACGCCTCGCGCAGCGCAACGTCCCCCTCGCCGATCTTGATGTCCCCTTAGGGGACGACGATGGCGACCTTGCCATGCTCTTCGGTGCGGATGTTCATCGCGTCTCTCCTGTCAGTCCGTTGATTATAGTGCCCGGCGGCCGCCTCAGTGGCCGAGAACGAGCCGTTCGAGATCGGGTGCGGGATCCCCCCGGCGTTCGACGGTCCACAGTCTGTGTTCCGCCTGGCGCGCTCCGCGATGGGCCAGGCAGCCGTGCCGCGCCTCGAGGGCCACGACAAGCGCCCGCGGCGACAGGCCGATCTGGAGAGTCGTCGCGATCGCGGCGGTCAGCGCCTCCTGGAGCGTCAGCCGCCGGGCGAGCCGATCGACCAGTCGGGCCAGCGCCCCGAGACCGACGTGCCGGCCGTCGGGAACGAAACCGACGTGCGCCACGCCGTCGTACGGCAGCAGGTGGTGCGCGCAGACCGAGACGAAGCGGATGTCCCGCAGCACGACCGGACCGCTCGCCTCGAGCAGCGGCATCGGTCGCAGCAGCGCGACCGGATCCTCGCCGTAGCCGCCGCACAGGTCGTCGGCGAACGCCGCGGCGATCCGCTCGGGAGTGCGCGCGTCCGGACCGACGTGCGGCTCCCGGTGGTCGGCCGGCATGTCCTCGAACAGCCCCTCGAGGAACTGCCGGATGCCGTCGGCCATGCGCTTGCGGTTCATCGTGCGTCCGGGTCCTCTCCACGACAGATCACCGACGCCCCGTCCATCTCGAACAGTTCGACCCTTCGCAGTCCGGCAAGGTGCGGCGCCAGCGCACGCCAGATCCAGACCGCGATCCACTCGGCGGTCGGATTCTCGATGATGTCGTTGAGATGGTAGTGGTCGAGGCGGTCGAGCACGTGCGCGCTCACGATCCGGTCCAGATCCTCGAAGTCGAGCACCATGCCCTGCTCGGGCTAGATCGGTCCCTCGACATCGACCAGGAAGCGGTACGAATGGCCGTGCAGCCGCCGGCAGCGCCCCGGATGACGCAGAAGCTGGTGGCTGGCCTCGAAGCGGTACTCGCGCCGGACGATCACCGGTCCGGTCCTCCCTCCGGTTGCGGCAGCTCGAGTTCGACGCCGACGCTGTCGACGACGCCATCGAGCACCGGCGTCTCCTTGTCGACCGTGATCCGCACCCGGTGCGCCGGGTAGCGGGCCAGCAGTTCGCGGCCGATCCGCGCCGCGAGGGTCTCGATCAGGTGGAACGAGTTGCTGCGGCCGATCTCGACGACCACCGCGTGCACTTCGCGGTAGTCGATGGCGTGCCCGATGTCGTCGGTCTCGGCGGCCGTCGCGATGTCGGTGTCGAGTTCGACGTTGACGCGGTAGCGCACGCCGACCTGGCGCTCGAGCTTCGTCAGGCCGTGGAAGGCGTGAAAGCGGATGCCGTTGACCCTGACCCGACCCTCGAGCACGCGCGGACCTCCTGGCCGGTCGAGGCTACCCCTGCCCCGGGAACCCGGCAAGCAACGCCGGATCAGCCGAAGCGGATGCGCAGGAAACGCCGCTTGCCGACCTGCAGCAGGTGCTCGCCCTGCCGGGGAATCCGCGCCTCGACATCGGTCACGCGCTCGCCGTCGACGCGCACCGCCCCCTGGGTGATCAGCCGCCTGGCCTCGCTCGAGGACTTCGCCAGCCCCGTCTCGGCCAGCAGCTTCGGCAGCCACGGCGGCTCGCCGGCCGCCGGCAGCTCGTGCAGCGCAATCTCGTCCGGCAGCTCGCGGCGCGAGAAGACCTGCTCGAAGTGGGCGCGCCCTTCGGCCGCCGCCTCCGCCCCCTGGTACATCCGGAGCAGCGTCTCGGCGAGCTGCAGCTTGGCGTCGCGCGGATGGACGCGTCCCTGGTCGACCGCCTCGCGCAGCGCCGCCGCCCCCTCGGGACCCTCGTCGGTCAGCAGCTCGTACCAGCGGTACATCAGCTCGTCGCTGATCGACATCACCTTGCCGAAGAAGTCATGCGGCGCGTCGGTCAGCCCGACGTAGTTGCCGAGCGACTTGGACATCTTCTCGACGCCGTCGGTGCCCTCGAGCAGCGGCGTGGTCATCACGACCTGCGGTTCGAGCCCGTAGGACGGCATCACGTCACGGCCGACGTTGAGATTGAAGAGCTGGTCGGTCCCGCCGAGTTCGACGTCCGCCTCGAGCGCCACCGAGTCGTAGGCCTGGGCCAGCGGATAGAGGAACTCGTGGACCGAGATCGGGATGCCGGCCTCGTAGCGCTCGCGGAAGTCGCGCCGCTCGAGCATCCGCGCCACCGTGTAGGTCGCCGCCAGCCGCACCATCCCGCTCGCGCCGAGTTTTTCGAGCCACTCGGAGTTGAAGCGCGTCTCGGTGCGCTGCCGGTCGAGCACCAGGAACGCCTGCTCGGTGTACGTCCGCGCGTTCTCGAGAATCTGCTCCCGGGTCAGGGCCGGGCGCGTCTTCGAGCGCCCGGTCGGGTCACCGATCGACGCGGTGAAGTCCCCGATCACGTAGACCACCTTGTGACCCAGGATCTGGAAGTCCCGCATCTTGCGCATCAGCACCGTGTGGCCGAGGTGGATGTCCGGCGCCGTGGGATCGAAGCCGACCTTGATCCGGAGCGGTTCGCCGCTCCGCCGCGACCGCTCGAGCTTGCGCTCGAGTTCATCGGCGGTCGTCAGGTCGACCACGCCGCGGGCGAGCCGCTCCATCTGTTCCGGCACCGGCGGAAAGGACGACCCGGCCATCACGCGTCTCCTTCGTAACGCTCGCGACCGGCGATCCCGAGCCGCTCGCGGACCTCCAGCATCGTCTCGCGGGCCAGCGGGCGCAGGGCGGCGGTGCCGGCGGCGAGGATCTCCTCGACCCGTCCCGGCGTCCGCTCGAGTTCCGCCCGGCGCTCCCGCATCGGCGCCAGCTCGGCGTCGATGTTCCGCGCCAGCACCTCCTTGCACTCCCGGCAGCCGATCCCGGCGCTGCGGCAGCCCTCCGCCGCCCAGTGCTGCTCCTCCTCGGAGGAGAAGAACCGGTGCCAGGCGTACATGTTGCAGTCCTCGGGCACGCCCGGATCGCTGCGCCGCTTGCGTCGCACGTCGGTCTTGGCCGGCGCGATCTTGCGCCAGATCGTCTCCCGGTCGTCGTTGAGCCCGATGTGGTTGCCGAGGCTCTTGGACATCTTGCGCTCGCCATCGAGTCCCATCACCCGGGCCGCCGGCGAGAGCAGCGCCGCCGGCTCGGGGAACGTCTCGCCGAAGCGGTTGTTGAACCGGCGCACGACCTCGCGCGTGAACTCGATGTGCTGGACTTGGTCCTCGCCGACCGGAACGCCGTCGGCCCTGTAGATCGCGATGTCCGCCGCCTGCAGGATCGGATAGGTGAACAGCCCGGCGTTGACGTTCTCCGGCTGGGCCTTCGCCTTGTCCTTGAACTGCGTCATCCGCTCGAGGTAGCCGAGCGGTGCCACGGCACTGAACACCCAGGACAGCTCCGCATGCTCCGGGATCGTCGACTGCACGAAGACGGTGCAGCGCTCGGGGTCGATCCCCGCCGCGAGCCAGCCGAGCGCCATCTCGCGGATCCGGCCCGCCATCTCGGCCGGGTCGTACGGCTGGGTCAGCGCGTGCAGATCGACGATCGAGAAGATGCAGGGGTACTCGTCCTGCAGCCGGACCCAGGTCTTGAGCGCGCCGAGCCAGTTGCCGATGTGCAGCTCTCCCGAGGGCTGCATCCCGCTGAACACCCGCGTCACCCGCGGTGCGGTCTCCTGCCGTCGCTCGTCGCCGGTCGTCATCGATCCTCCGTGTGCGCGGCCCCGCAACGCGCGCCGGGCCCGGAAGCCCGGGAGTATACGACCATCCGGCCGGCGGCCGTCCGCTTCAGCCCGCCCGATCACCCCGGGCCTGCTCCTGGCCCGCCCCCTCCGGCGCGAGGCGTCCCACCACGTGCTCGACCACCGCCGTCGCGGCGGCGGCCTCGGAGCTGATGATCCAGCTCGCGCCGGCGTCCCGGAGCAGCGGCACGTCCACCTCGTAGGACGTCCGCACGGTGATCGACAGCCCGGACCGGACCGCCCGCGCGCTCCGCGTCGCCCGGACGGCCGCCTCGAGATCGTTGATCGTGATCACCAGCTCCCGGGCCGCGTGCAACCCGAGGTGTTCGAGCACTTCCGGGCTCGTCACGTCGCCGTAGAACGCCGGCTCGCCCCGGGCGGTCGCCTCGCGGACGTTGTCGACGTTGACGTCGACGATCACGTACCGGATCGCGCGTTCCCGCAGAGCCGCGGCGAGCTGCAGGCCGCCGAGACCGTATCCGGCCACGATCACATGGTCTCCCAGGGGTTCGTACTGCCGGGTCTCCTCCGCCGTCCGCACCCGCAGCAGGCGCGTGAGCGGATTCCAGCCTCCCGCGCCGCCCGCCAGCCGCGGCGCCAGCGCGATCGCGAACGGCGTCGCCAGCATCGAGAGGATGATCGCCGCGGTCAGGTTGCTCCCGAACGGCTCGTCGAACGGAGGAGCCCCTCCGGCGGCGTGCAGCAGGATGAACGAGAACTCGCCGACCTGCGCCAGCGCCGCACCGCTGAGAATGCACATCCGCATCGGCAGGGCCATGAACAGCGCGGACAGCGAGACGATGACGAACTTGCCCGCGACGATCGCCACGAACAGTCCGACGACGGGCAGAAGATGCTGCGTCACCGTCGCCAGGTCGAGCAGCATCCCGATCGAGACGAAGAAGACGCTCGCGAGCAGGTCGCGCAGCGGGACCAGCTCGGAGATCGCCTGCTCGCGGTAGCGGCTGCCGGAGACGACGAGCCCGGCGAGAAACGCCCCCCGCGCCAGCGAGACCCCGGCAAACGAGACGAGCCACGCCGTGCCCAGACAGACCAGGAACACCGCCAGCACGAACAGATCCCGCCGGCGCATCCTCGCTACGGCCTCGAGGAAGCGCGGCACGAGCAGCCACGAGGCCAGCAACACGCCGGCGACGACGGCCGTGGCGGTCAGCAGCGTGTCGAGAATGTCGGCACCGGAACCGGCGTCACCGACGAGCAGGGGGATCACGAGCACCATCGGGACGACGCACAGATCCTGGAAGATCAGGATTCCGAGCGTCAGCCGTCCGTGGGGCGTCTCGAGTTCGCCCCGCGCCGACAGGCCGCGCAGCACGATCGCGGTGCTCGAGACGGCGAGCACGAAACCGAGCAGGAAGCCGGAGCGGACGTCCCAGCCGAGCAGCCGGGAGGCGCCGAGCACGACGAGGAGGGTCATTCCCACCTGCAGCGTCCCGCCGACCAGGATCGGCCGCCACAGGCGCCGGAAACGCTCCAGCGACAGTTCGAGCCCGATGCCGAACAGCAGCAGGATGACGCCCGTCTCGGCGAGCACCTCGACGTGATGCCCGTCCCCGACGAGCCCCAGGGCCCGCGGGCCGATCAGCACCCCGGCAATGATGAACCCGGCGATCGACGGGACGCCGACGTGACGCAGCAGCGCAACGGCCGTAATCGCCGCGGCGAGCACGACGACCAGGTCTCGCAGAAACACGGTCTCGGTCATCGAGGCGCCCTCCCCGGACCGCTCCTCCGGACTGCCGGATTCCGTTCCCGTACCGCGCCTATCCGAGCGGCGATGGCACGACGAGGCTCCGCGGAAGATCGACCTCCTCGTCGCGCACGACCACGCGCCGCCCTTCGATCCGCAGCCGGTCCTCGCACAGCAGCCGCAGCGCCAGCGGGTAGATCCTGTGCTCCTGCTCGAGGATCCGCGCCGCCAGCGCGTCCTCGTCGTCGTCCGGCAGCACGGGGACCGCCGCCTGCGCGACGATCGGACCGTGGTCGACCTCGCGGTCGACGAAGTGGACCGTACAGCCCGCGATCCTCACGCCGTGCTCGACGGCCTGGCGCTGGCCGTGGAGCCCGGGAAACGACGGCAGCAGCGCCGGGTGGATGTTGAGCATCCGGCCCTCCCACTGGGCGACGAACCACGGGCTGAGGATCCGCATGTAGCCCGCCAGGCAGACGAACTCGACGCCCGCCCGTTCGAGCTTCGCGTGCACGGTCCGGTCGTGCTCCTCGCGCGGGCGGCCGCGGAACTCTCGCTGCGGGACGACCGCCGTCGGCACGCCGAACGACGCTGCACGCGCCAGTCCCGGCGCATCCGGCCGGTTGCTGACCACGAGCGCCGCCTCGCCCGGGATCTCCCCGGCGCGCATGCCCTCGAGCAGCGAGACCATGTTCGAACCCCGACCCGAGATCAGGATGCCGATCCGTCTCTTCCGGCTCACCACAGGTCTCCTTCGTAGACCACGCCGCGCACGCCGGCGACGATCTCGCCGATGCGCCACGCCGTCTCGCCCACCCGCTCGAGTCCCGCCAGGAACGTGCCGGCGGCCGGCTCCGGCACGACCGCCACCATGCCGATCCCGCAGTTGAAGGTGCGCAGCATGTCGCCCCGCGGAACGTCCCCCTCGCGCTGCAGCAGGTCGAACAGGGCCGGAACCGGCCACGAGCCGAGCCGGATCCGTGCCCCGAGACCGTCCGGCAGCACCCGTGGCAGGTTGTCGGTCAGTCCGCCACCGGTGATGTGCGCCAGCGCCGAGACCGCGCCCGCGTCGAGCGCCGGCGCCAGCGCCGCCAGATAGGAGCGATGCACGGCCAGCAGCGCCTCGCCGACCGTGACACCGATGTCCGGCAGCGGGTCGTCCACGCCGAGTCCCATCCGCTCGAAGACGATCCGCCGCGCCAGCGTGTAGCCGTTGGTGTGCAGGCCGGTCGACGGCAGTCCGAACAGGATGTCGCCGGGGCCGACCCGCGATCCGTCGAGCACGGCTCCGCGCGGCACGACGCCGACGATCGTGCCGGCCAGATCGTAGTCGCCGGGCCGGTAGATGTCCGGCATCTCGGCGGTCTCCCCGCCGACCAGCGCGCACCCGTTCTCGCGGCAGGCGATCGCCACGCCCCGGACCACCTGCTCGGCGACCTCCGGCTCGAGCCGGCCGACCGCGAAGTAGTCGAGGAACACCAGCGGGCGCGCCCCCATCACCAGAATGTCGTTGACGCAGTGGTTGACCAGGCACTGCCCGACCGTATCGTGCCGGCCGGCCATCCGCGCCACGAGCAGCTTGGTGCCGACGCCGTCGGTGCTGGCGACGAGCACCGGATCGTCGACGCCCTCCGGCACGCGGAACAGCCCGCCGAACGAGCCGAGTTCCGAGAGCACGAACGGCGTGCGCGTCGAGGCGAGGTGTTCACGGATCCGGACCAGCGCCCGGTCCTGGGCGTCGATGTCGACCCCCGCCTCGCGGTAGGTCATCGGTCGGGAGCGATCGTCCCCATCGTTCATGGCTGTCTTCCTCCGCCTTCCGGCGCCCGCGGCGTGGTGCGGATCTCCTCGATCGTCCGGCCGCGGCGCATCGCCTCGCGCTGCGCGTCGCCATCGACCAGCTGGACGGGGTAGTCGTCGGTGTAGCACGCATCGCAGAATGCTCCGCGCGGCGTGCCCGCGGTGGCGCGGTACAGCCCCTCGAGCGAGAGGTACGCCAGCGACTCGGCGCCGATGAACGCGCGGATCTCGTCGGTCGGCTGCCGCGCGGCGATCAGTTCGGCGCGGCGCGGCGTGTCGATCCCGTAATGGCAGGGAGCGATCGTCGGCGGGCACGAGATGCGCACATGGACCTCGCGCGCCCCGGCCTGCCGCACCATCGTGACGATCTTCGCCATCGTCGTGCCGCGCACCAGGCTGTCGTCGACCAGCACGACACGCCGCCCGGCGATCAGTGCGCGCACTGGGTTGAGCTTGACCTTGACCCCGAAGTGGCGGATCGATTGCGCCGGCTCGATGAACGTCCGCCCGACGTAGTGGTTGCGCACCAGGCCGAAGTCGAACGGAATGCCCGACTCCTGGGCGAAACCGGTCGCCGCCGGCACGCCGCTGTCCGGGACCGGCACGACGAGGTCCCCCTCGGCGGGGTGCTCCCGGGCCAGCTCGCGCCCCAGTGCCGAACGCACGATGCCCACCGGGCGGCCGTAGACGATGCTGTCCGGCCGCGAGAAGTAGACGTACTCGAAGATGCAGGCGGCGGAGGGTGCCGCCTCGAACGGTTCGAGCGACTCCTCGCGTCCGTCCGCATGGCAGATCCACAGCTCGCCGGGACGCAGATCCCGTTCGAGCCGCGCGCCGATCAGGTCGAACGCGCAGCTCTCCGAGGCGATCACCGGCTGGCCGTCCGGAAGCCGCCCGATCGACAGCGGGCGGAAGCCGCGCGGATCGCGCACGGCGAGGGTCAGGTCGGCCGCCTGCAGCACGAGACTGAACGCCCCCTCGACGCGGCGCAGCGCCTCGGCGACCGCGTCGACCAGCGAACCGGCCCGCGAGCGGGCGACGAGGTGCAGGATCACCTCCGTGTCGGACGTGCAGCGGAAGATCGAGCCCGCTCCCTCGAGTTCCTCGCGCAGCGTCAGCGCGTTGACGAGGTTGCCGTTGTGGGCCACGGCCACCGGTCCCCGGCGGTGCTCCATCACCAGCGGCTGGGCGTTATCGATCGACGAGCCCCCCGCGGTGCCGTACCGCACGTGGCCGATCGCCGACGAACCGGCGAGCCGGGCGAGGTCGTCCTCGGTGAACACGTCGGCGACGTGCCCCATCCCGGCGTGCCGGCGCAGCCGCTCGCCGTCGGCGGCGACCAGTCCGGCCGACTCCTGGCCGCGATGCTGCATCGCGTACAGCGCGAGATAGACGAGGTTGGCCGCCTCGGGATGACCGCAGACGGCCGCCACGCCGCACTCGTCGCGGAAGCCGTCGATCACCGTCGCTGCCCCGGGCGCCCTCATGGGCGGATTCTACCCGCGCCGTCCGCGGTCTGCCGCGCGCAGCGCCCGCCGCACGATCGACGGGACGTGGCGCAGCAGCCGG
>JAJRXN010000002.1 GCA_024276295.1 Acidobacteriota bacterium | reverse complement strand
TTCGGGTCGACGGTCGGCGCGATGCGGATCACCTCGCCGTGAAACTCGCGTGCACCGAGGGCCGAAGCGACCACGCGCGCCGGCTGCCCGGGTGCCAGTCTGGACAGCTCCCGTTCGGGGACGTAGATCCGCGCCACCAGCGAGTCGAAGTCGACGATGTCGAACAGGTGCTGATTCGGGCGGACGAGTTCGCCGCGGCTCGTGTAGCGCGCCGTGACCGTGCCGGAGATCGGCGCGCGGACCCGGGTGTACTCGAGCTGGCGGCGCGCGTCGTCGAGGCGGATCTCGAGCTGTCGGACCGCGAACGTCGCGTCGTTGAACGCCTGGTCGGAGATCAGCTTCTCTGCGTGCAGGCGCTGCTGCCGTTCGTATTCCCGGCGGGCCCTGGCCAGCTCCGCCTCGATCTCGGCCAGGCTGTTCTTCTGTTCGTGATCCTCGAGCCGCACCAGCAGGGCGCCCTCGCGGACCCGGTCACCCTCTTCGACCCGCAGTTCCTCGACCAGACCGGTGGTCTTCGCGTAGACCCCGACGCTCAGCTCGGCCTCGATGTTGGTCGAGCTGCGGATGACCTGCTCGATCGGGCCGCGGTCGAGCCGGACGACCTCGACCGGGATGCGTTCGACCTCGTCGGCGGAGGCATCCGCGTCGGCATCCGATGGCGCGGGACGCTGGCCGGCGGTGTCCTCGCGCCCGTCGGGTTGGGCATTGCCGCGCGAAGAGCAGCCCGCGGCGAGTGCCACCGCGAGCAGCAGCAGGGCAGGGAGGAGTGCTCTGCCCGGAAGACGTTCCATCATGCCCTCTCGTGCCGGCCGGAAGCCCCTGGTGCCGGCGTCGCCGTCATCCCCTCGCCGGCAGACTACGCGGCCGCCACCGGGCTGGCTTCCGCCGCTGCTCCGGGCGGCGAGCATGGCCCTGCGAGCGGTCGTTTCGTTCGGGAGAACGTTGCCCGGGCGACGCGGCTTGTCACCACGAGAGCGCCGGATGCGACCACCCGCCGGTCGGGCCGCGGTCTACTCTGCAGCGGTCGGCCGTGGACCGCCCGTGGGCGTGCGGCGACCGTCCACGCCACGGGCGCTCGTCCGGGGGCCAGAATCGGCCGGAACTGCGCGTATGAAGGGCCGGCCGAGCGGGTGCCGATCGGGAGGAAGCGGTGACTGCCAGCGGAGACCAGGTGTCGGTGCCGCGCGGGGCGCCTTCGATCGTCGTGCACGACGTCACGCATGTCTATCGCGGGGGCGTCCGGGCTCTCGACGGCGTGTCCCTCGAACTCGGCCCCGGCCTGTTCGGGCTGCTCGGCCCGAACGGCGCCGGCAAGAGCACGCTGATGCGGGTGCTGACCACGCTGCTCGTGCCGACCTCGGGGCGCGCGGAGGTGATGGGGATCGACGTCGTGCGCGAGCCCGAGGGCGTGCGGCGCCTCGTCGGCTATCTCCCGCAGGAGTTCGGCGCCTGGCGGATCGCCCGCGTCCGCGAGGTGCTCGATCTGCTGGGGCGCCTTTCCGGGCTCGTCGACCGGGCCGGGCGTGCCCGCCGCGTGGACGAGGTCCTCGAGCTGGTCGGACTCGCCGACGCTGCCCGGCGTCGCGTCAAGAGTCTCTCGGGTGGCATGCTGCGCCGGCTCGGCGTGGCCCAGGCGCTGCTCGCCGATCCGCCGGTGCTGATCGTCGACGAGCCGACCGTCGGACTCGATCCCGCCGAGCGCCTCCGCTTCCGGCGTCTCGTGGCCGAACTCGGCCGCGAGCGGGTGATCCTGCTCTCGACGCACATCGTTTCCGACCTCGGCGATGCGTGCTCCGACATGGCCGTGATCGATCGAGGTCGCGTCCTGTTCCGCGGGGCTCCCCGCGAACTGATCGCGCGGGCCCGTGGCCGGGTGTTCGACGCGGTCGTCGCCGTCGACCAGGAGGCGAGGCTCCCCGAGGCGGTCGAGGTGGTCTCGCGGCGCCCGGAAGGCGTGGGGATCCGGCTCCGCCTGGTCGGACCGGCCGCCGCGATGCCGAACGGCGCCGAGGCGGTCGACGAGCCGGGATTCGAGGAGGCCTATCTCGCGTTCATGCTCGACGCCGGCCGGCCGGTCGAGTTGCCGGTGGAAGCGCGGTTGGAAGGGGGAGTGGAATGAGCTTCGCCCGGATGCTCGCCATCGCCCGTCACGAACTCCGGCTGACGCGACGTCTGGTGCGCTACTGGGTCTCCGTGCTGCTCGGCGCGCTGGCCTTCGCCGCCCCGTTCGCCTACTACAGCGTTCTTCACGGCGTGTTCTCGTCCCGCTCCGGAAGCGTCGCCTGGCTCAACCCGCGCTACCTGATCGGCGCCTTCGGGTTCTGGTCGGTGACGCTGATGCTCGCCGGGACGGTGTTCCTCGCCTTCGACGTGCGCGCACGGGACGTGCGCAGCCGGATTGCCGAGGCGCTCGATGCCCGGCCGCTG
>JAJRXN010000238.1 GCA_024276295.1 Acidobacteriota bacterium | reverse complement strand
TCGTCGATGCGCCCTGGCGCTGGGTCGGTCTGGTGGGACTCGTGCCGCTGCTCAGCGCGGTCGCCGGATTCTGCCCGCTCTATTCCTTGCTCGGGATGAGCACCTGCCCGATGAAGAGCGGCGACTGAAGCGGCCCGAGGCCCCTTCCGTACCCACGCCGTGAAGGACAAGCCCGCAGACCATCGGACGTTCCATCTGGTGATCGGCCTTCTGGCGATCGCCGGCCTGCTGCTGCTGATCGTCGCCGGTGTCGCGGCCTGGTTCGCTTGGCACTGGCTCGTCCCGGCTCCCGTCGAGGCGCGGGACACGATGCTCCGGGGCGACGAGATCGCCTACACCTCGATCACCTTCCGACCGGACGATGCGGCCCTCGCCGAACTGCTCCACCGGGCCTACAGCCGCGCGCTGCGCACGGCGGAGCAGGCGCCGGGGTTCGATCCCGACACGCTGGCCCTGCTCCAGACGGTGCAGGTGCGGCAGATGCTGCCGTTGCGGATCGAATCGGCGACCGTGCCCGACGTGTCGGACGACCTCGCCGCTGCGCAGGTCGTCCGCGTCAGCCTCTCGACGGGAGCCCGGCTGATCACGTTCGGAACCGAGCGCTATCTGCGGCAGGTCGTGACCAGGGATCCGCAGGCGTCGATGCTGGATGTCGCCGGCCGGAAGATGTTCGTGCTGCAGACCGACGGGTGGCCCTTCGGCGTCTCCGTCGACGGGAGCCACATCCTGTTCGGAGCGGCGCCCGCGCTGGAAGCGCATCTCCAGCGGCCGGAGCCGCAGGAGGACGGCCTTCCGGCGTCGATCGCCACGATGCACGAAGAAGTCCGCGCCGGGGATGCCAGCATCTGGGGCCACACCATTCTGGCCATGGAACTCGTCGGCTCGCTGGTGCAGCTCCAGCCTCCCCGACCGCCGCTCCGGCCCGATGACGACCTGCAGGTCGCGTCCACGCTGCGGTTTCTCTGCTTCGCCGCGGACCTCAAGACGTCCGACCGGCTGGCGGTTCGCATCGCGATCCTGACCGACAACGACGCCCCTCCGGACCTCGGCGGAGCGCGACGCATCGCCGACCTGCTCGGCCGCGGTCTCGAAGGGCTGGCTCCGACCCTCGTCGTCGAACTCGCGCCCACGCGCGTCGAGGAGAATTTCCTCGTGCTCGAAGGCGGCATCAGCGGCCTGCTCGACACGCTCGGTCTTGCCGACGAGGACCTGGGAGCACCGCGCCCCCCGGTCACGGGATCGGCTGGTCCGGGCTGACGCCGGCCGCGTTCGTCGCCGTCAGCCAGTACGTGATCGCCGCGGGAAACGCTTGCGCGACCGAAGCGCCCGTCGTGGTGTCGATCTCCGCGAAGCCGGCCTCGGGCCGCACCGAGCGGCGCAGGCCGCAGGACGCCGCCGCGTGTCCTGGTGCCGGTCGGCCACGTGTCCGAGCCACGCCCGATGAACCTGGCGTTCACTCCGGCGGGAGGTGCTCGCGGTCGCCATCACCGGCCAGAGCGACGGCGAAGGCGAATCCAACCGGCTCGAAGGGGTCCAGCTCCCGGCCGTCTGCGTCGTCTTCGGGATCGTGTCCTACTGCCTGTCCCGATCCCCGCGGTCGCGCATGCGCTCCAGCAGGCTCGAGGTCGATCGGCCGGACAGCAGGGGAGCGCGAAGAACCGCTCCTCCCCACGAACGGACTTCTCGCGCCCCGACGATCGCGTCCTCGGCCCAGTCTGCCCCCTTGACGAGAACGTCGGGGCGAAGCGCGAGAATCAGCTCGAGCGGCGTCGGCTCGTCGAAGACG
>JAJRXN010000237.1 GCA_024276295.1 Acidobacteriota bacterium | reverse complement strand
TTCTTCGGCCCGCTCGAGCGGGACCGGCAGTCCGAGCTGTTCGCGCAGCGCCGCGCCGAGCGGCGCCCGGGCGACTCCCTGCTCGGTGATGATCGCCGTCACCAGCTCCGCCGGGGTGACGTCGAACGCCGGGTTGAGCACCGCGACGCCCTCGGGCGTCACGCGGGTTCCCGCGAAGTGCGTGACCTCCTCGGCAGGGCGCTGCTCGATCGGGATCGCCGAGCCGTCGGCGCAGTCCGGATCGACGGTCGAGCGCGGCGCCGCCACGTAGAACGGGATGCCGTGCCGCCGGGCCAGCACGGCGACCTGGTACGTGCCGATCTTGTTGGCCACGTCCCCGTTGATCGCGATGCGGTCCGCTCCGACGATCACGAGGTCGATCTCGCCGCGTGCCATCAGCGCCCCCGCCATGTTGTCGGCGATCACGGTGACGGGGATGCCGTCGTGGTGCAGCTCCCAGGCCGTCAGTCGCGCCCCCTGCAGGAAGGGGCGCGTCTCGTCCGCGAGCACCGAGACCTGCTTGCCCTCCTCGACCGCCGCCCGGACCACACCCAGCGCCGTGCCGAACCCGGCGGTCGCCAAGGCGCCCGCGTTGCAGTGGGTCAGGATCCGGGCGCGGTCGGGGACGAGCAGCGAGCCGTTCCGGCCGAGCCTGCGGTTCGTCTCGACGTCCTCTTCGCGGATCGCGTGCGCCTCGGCCTCGATCGCCTCCGCCAGTTCGGTGACGGTCGGGCGGTCGCCGGCCGCGCGTTCGACGAGCGCCAGCACGCGCCGCACGGCCCAGGCGAGATTGACCGCCGTCGGGCGCGAGGCGATCAGCACCTCGCCGGCTTCCCGCATCCGCTCGGCAAGCCGGACCGGGTCGGTCTCGTCCGTCCCCGCGGTCCGCGCGGCGACCGCCATGCCGTAGGCGGCCGTCACGCCGATCGCCGGCGCTCCGCGGACCACCATCTGCCGGATCGCGTCCGCGACCTCCTCGACCGTGCCGAGCGTGACCCAGCGTTCCTCGTGCGGCAGCAGGCGCTGGTCGAGCAGCACGACCCCTCGCTCGTCGTACTTCACCGGTTCGATCACGTCGCTTCGCTCCCATCGGCCGGGCTCCCGGAGCCGACCGGCCGCGGTATTGTTCCACGGCGGGGCGCGGACCGCGCGCGCGCGACGAGAAACGGCGGGAGACGACGATGGCACGGGTCCACGGCGACATCCGGGGCGAGCGACACGGCGCGTGGGAAGAGGTCTGGGATCTGGTACGCCGCATCCCACCGGGACGCGTGATGACCTACGGGCAGATCTCCGTGCTTCTCGACCAGCGCCTCTCGCCCCGGGCGGTCGGCTGGGCGCTGCATCGCTGTCCCGAGGACGTGCCGTGGCAGCGCGTCGTCAACGCGGCGGGAAGAACCTCGACCGATCGGCTTCCCGACATGCCGCCGGGCCTGCAACGGACCCTGCTCGAGCGGGAAGGCGTCGTGTTCTCGGAGCGCGGCGTGCTCGATCTCGAGCGCTACCGCTGGAGTCCCTGAGCGGTTTTCCCGGTAAGGAACCCCCACTCCCGCGCGGTGGCGACGATCGCCGCCTCGAGGTCGTGCCGCGAGCCGGTCAGGGCGGGGGTCAGCCACGGTGTTCCGGGGTGCGCGCGGCGCCACGCGGCGACGAGCGCGGCCCCGTGGCGGGGGGCGC
>JAJRXN010000236.1 GCA_024276295.1 Acidobacteriota bacterium | reverse complement strand
CGTCGGCCCTCGCGGCGAGAAAATCGAGAATCTCGCCCAGCAGGTCCTCGTACCGGGTCTGCCGCTGCATCGTGCGCGGATCGCCCCGCATGTGCATCAGCACCACCGGACAGCCCGCCTCGGCGACGACGGCCGCCATCTCCGGGTCGCCGAGCGCCGAGACGTCGTTGACCACGTCCGCGCCCGCCTCGAGCGCCCGGCGGGCGACGTCCGCCCGCCGGGTGTCGACCGAGATCCGGACGCGGGGCAGGTGCTCGCGCACCGCGCGGATCACCGGGACGACCCGGGCGGCCTCCTCGGCGGCGTGGACCGGCTCCGCTCCCGGGCGGGTCGACTCGCCGCCGACGTCGATCAGATCGGCTCCCTCGCCGGCCAGGCGCAGAGCGTGGTCGAGCGCGGCGCGCGGATCGGCGTAGCGCCCGCCGTCGGAAAACGAGTCGGGCGTGACGTTGAGGATCCCCATCACCCGCGTGCGGCTCCCGAGCGGCCAGGCGACGTCGTCGGCGAACCGGATCCGGGCGTCGCGACGCTCGAACCGGTCGAGGGCCTCGACCAGGTCGCTCCCCTCGGGACAGTCCCAGCGGTGGCCGGTCTCCCGCAGCCGCGGGGCCGGGCCGAGCAGGGCGGTCTCCCGCGCGCCGGCGAGGACGAGCACGCCCGGCGGTGCCGCCGGTTCGAGGGGCGGCGAGCCGAGGCCGGGCGAGAATCGCACGCCGAGGCAGGGCAGCGGCAGCGGTTCCCGGACTCCGGGAGGACCGATCGGCGCCAGGAACAGCTCGGCATCCTGCGCGCTGCAGAGGCTCCAGATCCGGGCGCGGCGCGCAGGCATCGGCGTGGGGCTCAGCTCGGTTGCTCGATCGCCGGGCCGCCGATCCGGGGCTCCTTGTCGTCGGCGGTGCGCTCGCGGGCCGCGGCGCGGGCGGTGTCGGCCGGAGCTTCGGCCGGGGTCTCGCCCGCCGGCGGCGTGTCGACGGCCGGAAGCGGGCCGACCTCGACCAGATGGCGGATCTCCTCGGCGTCGAGCACCTCGCGCTCGAGCAGCGCCTCGGCGATCCGGATCAGCGCGTCGCGGTTCTCTTCGAGTACCGCCTTGGCCCGTTCGTACGCGCTGCCGACGATCCGTCGCACCTCGTCGTCGATCCGGATCGCGGTCCGCTCCGAGTAGTCGCGGTGCTGGGCGATCTCGCGCCCGAGGAAGATCTGCTCTTCGACCTTGCCGAAGGTCACCGGTCCGAGTTCCTCGCTCATGCCCCATTCACAGACCATCTTGCGCGCCATGTCGGTCGCCCGCTCGATGTCGTTGCCCGCGCCGGTCGTCAGGTGCCGCATGAACAGTTCTTCGGCCGCGCGGCCGCCCATCAGCACCGACAGCGTGGCCTCGAGATAGTCCATCGAATAGGTGTGGCGGTCGTCTACGGGAAGCTGCTGCGTCAGCCCGAGTGCCATCCCGCGCGGGATGATCGTCACCTTGTGCAGCGGATCGGCGTTGGGTTCGAGGAACGCGACCAGCGCGTGCCCCGCCTCGTGGTAGGCGGTGTTGCGCTTTTCCTCCTCGGAGATGATCAGGCTGCGCCGCTCGACCCCCATCAGGACCTTGTCCTTGGCGATCTCGAAGTCCTTCTGCTCGATGACCGACTTGCCCATCCGCGCCGCGTACAGCGCCGCCTCGTTGACCAAGTTGGCCAGGTCGGCGCCCGAGAAGCCGGGCGTGCCGCGGGCGATCAGCGACAGGTCGACGTCGCCGATCGGCTTGTTGCGGCAGTGGACCTCGAGAATCTGCTCGCGCCCCCGCACGTCGGGCCGGCCGACGGTCACGCGGCGGTCGAAGCGTCCGGGGCGCAGCAGGGCGGGGTCGAGCACGTCGGGCCGGTTGGTCGCCGCGATCAGGATCACGCCGTCGTTCGACTCGAACCCGTCCATCTCGACGAGGAGCTGGTTGAGCGTCTGTTCGCGCTCGTCGTGCCCGCCGCCGAGCCCGGCGCCGCGATGGCGGCCGACCGCGTCGATCTCGTCGATGAAGACGATGCACGGCGCGTTCTTCTTGCCCTGCTCGAACAGGTCGCGGACGCGCGAGGCGCCGACGCCGACGAACATCTCGACGAAGTCGGAGCCGGAGATCGAGAAGAACGGCACGTTGGCCTCGCCGGCGATCGCCCGGGCCAGCAGCGTCTTGCCGGTCCCCGGGGGACCCATCAGCAGGAGGCCCTTCGGGATCTTGCCGCCGAGGCGCTGGAATTTCTGCGGCTCGCGCAGGAATTCGATGATCTCCTGCAGCTCGGTCTTGGCTTCCTCGCAGCCGGCGACGTCCTTGAAGGTGATCTTCTTGCTCTGCGGCGTCAGCAGTTTCGCCCGCGACTTGCCGAACGACAGCGCCTTGTTGCCGCCGGTCTGCATCTGTCGCATGAAGAAGATCCAGACCGCGACGAGCAGCAGCAGCGGGGCCCAGCCGACGAGCGTCAACCACAGGCTGGCGTCCTGGGGCTTCCTGGCCTCGACCTGGACGCCGTTTTCCTGCAGCCGGGCCGGGAGCGTCTCGTCCTTGACCAGGTAGACCGCGAACGGCTGGTCGTTCTTGTCGCGCCCCGTGATCTCGTAGCCGAAGCCGTCTCCGGTGATCGTGACGCTGCGGATCTCGCCCTTCTCGACGCGGGTGATGATCTCGGTCTGCGTCATCTGCTGGGCGATCTCGGACCGGCCCGAGATCAGCTTGATGATCGCCACGACCGCGATGAAGATCACGCCCCAGACGAGGATCGTTCTGACGTGCTGATTCACCGGAGATCCTCCGGGCGTTTTCCCGCGCCCGCTGCCAGTCCCGGGGACGATTCTACGGGCCCGCCAAGAACCGTGCCATCTCGGGTGGAAAGCGGTGCCCGGCGCCGGATCAGCGCGGATCCTCGACGTATCCGATCGCCGGGAGGTTTCGGTAGCGCTCGTCGTCGTCGAGCCCGTAGCCGACGACCCAGCGGTCGGGAATCTCGAACCCGACATACTCGACCGGGCAGTCGATCTCGCGCCGGCAGCGCTTGTCGAGCAGTACCGCCGTGCGCACCCGCGCCGGCCGCCGGGCCCGCAGACGCTCGAGCAGCGCAGTCATCGTGACGCCGGTGTCGAGGATGTCCTCGACCACCAGCACGTCGCGATCCTCGATCGGGAACGGGTGGGTGAAGATGAACTCGACCTCGCGCTCGTGGTCTCCCTGGCGGTGGATCTCGAGGAAGCCGACCCGCGTCGGGCGGCGCAGGGCGCGCAACAAATCCGCCCCGAAGACGAACGCCCCCTTGAGCACGATCAGGGCCGCGATCTCGCCGTCCGGCGGCGTGTCGCGCTCGATCTCGAGCGCGAGTTCGCGGACGCGCTCGGCGATCCGCTGCTCCGGGATCAGGATCTCGCTGGCCAGGGGTCTCATCGGTCGGCGCCCTTTCCCGGCTCGCCCCGGACGTGCGGGGCCTTCGCGAAGGTGATCAGGCCTGCTGCGCGCCGGACGCGCAACCCCTCCGGCAGGTCGACCACCGTGCCCTGGCACGTCGGGTCGAGCAGATGGAGCACCGCGTCGACGTGATCCGCTTCGGCGCGGACCCGGCCGGCGCTGATCGCCGCGACGAGCCGCCGGACGATCCTGCGCGCCAGCGGCGTGGGGAGCGCCCGCAGGGCGCCGAGCGAGCAGGCGATCCTGCCGCGGCCGGACGAGACCACGATCTCCGCCAGCCGCGCGGCGGCCAGCTCCGCGAGCAGCGCGTCGTCCTCGGCGGCGAGCCGGGCCGCCCGGGCCAGGGCCGGGATGGCGCCGGCGCCGCCGGCGGCCTCGAGGGCCGGAAGCACGCGGGCGCGCAGCCGGGCGCGGAGCTGGTCCGGGGCGAGGTTGGTCTCGTCCTCCCGCCACGGCTGCCCGAGTGTCCGGAGAAGGGATCGCAGCGCGGAACGCCGCACGCCGAGCAGCGGGCGCCACCACGGCGGGGACCAGCGCCGCATCGCCGCCAGGCCGGCCAGGCCGGTTCCGCGGGCGAGGCGCTGGAGGACCGTCTCGGCCTGGTCGTCCATCGTGTGGGCCACCGCGATCGCCGCCGCGCGGTGCTCCCGCGCGATCCGCTCGAGAAACGCCCGCCTGGCGCCGCGGGCCGCGGCCTCTCCGCGGGGCGGCGCGTCGAGGCGGCCGCCGGCGAGTTCGAGGCCGAGCGAGGCGGTGAGCCGTTCGACGAACCGCAGGTCGTCCGCGCCGGCGGCGCCGCGCAGGCCGTGGTCGAGACTCGCCGCGACGACGGTCCAGCCGCGCCCCGGCGCCAGCGCCGCCAGCAGCCGCAGAAGCGCCACCGAGTCGGCGCCGCCCGAGACCGCGGCGAGCACCACCGCCCCGCGGTCGGGGGACCACGGGCGGGTCAGCTCGCGCAGGATCCGGGGGCCGGCAGCCTCGACCACCGGGTCCGGCCGGCGTGCCGGGGACGGGTTCATGTCTCGGTCTGCTCCGTCGCGCGCGGGAATGGTAGCGGTGCCCGGATTTGAACCGGGGACACTGCGGTTATGAGCCGCATGCTCTACCACTGAGCTACACCGCCACGCCGCGCCCCTGGGATGCGGGATGCTACGGCTGGCCCGAAAGAGCGTCAAGGCAGGGCATGCGCGCCGGAGCCCTGACGGCGCCAGGGCGCGGGCGGAAAGGGAGCTAATGCACGGCCGGCGCGCCGGTCCGGTCGCGCCGCAGCGACTCGGCATCGCCGCGCAGCCACGAGAAGATCGACGTGATCAGCGTGTCGTGGTCGATCGGCTTGGCGAGAAAGCCGTCGAATCCGGCCTCGAAGCAGGCGCGCCGTTCCTCGCTCCCGACGCGGGCGGTCAGCGCGAGGATCGGCAGCGAGGCGAAGCGGGGGTCGGCGCGCAGCCGGCGGGTCGCCTCGACGCCGTCGAGGCGCGGCATCTCGATGTCCATCAGTACGAGCTGGACCGGTTCGCGTTCGAGGATCTCGAGCGCCTCGAGCCCGTCGGCCGCGGTCAGCGTGGCGATCCCGGTCCGCTCGAGCATGTCGGCGACCAGCCGGCGGTTGATCGCCGAGTCCTCGACGATCAGCACCGTGCCGCGCAGCGAGCGGCCTCCGGAGGAGTCTTCGTCGGACGGCGCGCTCTCGAGGGCGCGGACGAGCGTGCGCTCGATCGCCTGCAGCGAGGCCGGCAGCGCAAGGCCGAAGCGTGCCGGCCGCGGCCACCGGGCGCGCGGCGACCTCCCGATCGCCACGACCGGCGCGTGTTCGGCGAGGTGCTCGCGCAGGCTCGAGAGGTCTTCGATCTCGTCCTCGACGAGCCGGGTGTCGAGCAGCAGCGCCTCGAACGGGGCCGCTTCGCGGGCCGCCCGCTGGGCGCGGACGCCGGCCGTTCCGAGGTCGGGTGCCATCGCCGCCCGGACGCCGAGCGTCAGCAGGGACTCGCAGATCGACGTGCGCGCCACCTCCGACGGGTGGACGACGAGCACCGACCGGCCGACGAGCAGCGGGTCCGCGGCGCGCGTCTCGACGTCCCTGCCGGCCAGGCGGAACGGCAGCGCGATTTCGAGCGACTCGCTGCCGTCGTCCGCCGGTCGTTCCTTCCAGCGTCCCCCGAGAGCGGTGACCAGTTCGCGGGCCAGCATCAGCCCGAGGCTCGAGCCGCCGTTGCCGAACGAGACCGTGCCCCCGGCGGGCTGGCCGGCGCCGGTCTCGTCGGCGGTTACGCTTTCCCGGGCCGGAAGTCCGTCGACCGTGATCTCCAGGGTCGGATCGCCGTCGCCGAGCGGCGGACCGGGCCGGAGCGTCAGTCCGATCTCGTCCGCGTCGCCGAGCAGGATCGCGCGACCGAGCAGCGCGAGCAGCAGGGCTTCGAGCCGCTGCGCGTCGCCGATCCAGACTGGTGGCGTGTCGGCGCGGACGCAGTCGACCAGCAGGCGCCGGCGCGCGCGGGCACGCGGCGCGAGCTGACTGACGACGTCGGTGACGCCCCGCCGGATCTCGAACGGCGCGGCGTCGACCGTCGGGTCGCCGAGCGTCAGTCGCGACAGGTCGAGCGCCTGCTCGACCTCGAGCAGCAGCGACTGCGTCGCCCGTTCGATCGTCTCGATCGCCTTGCGGCAGGTCTCGCTGCCCTCGGCATCGGCATGCGCGAGAGAGACCGCGCCGAGGATCGCGTTGAGCGGCGTCCGGACCTCGTGGCCGAGCTGGACGAGGAAGCGGTTCTTGGCCGAACTCGCCGCCTCCGCGGCCCGCCGGGCGAGTTCGAGCGACGAGACGTCGTGCGCCGTGACCACCAGCGCCGGTCGTCCGCGGAACACGATCGGCGTGACCGAGATCTCCGCCTCGGCCACGCGGCCATCGCGCCGGCGCAGCGAGGCGAAGCGGTCCGACGGCAGCGTCGGTTCGCGGGCACGCTGCATCGTGTCCTCGAGCGACCGCGGCTCGGACGAGACGATGAACTCCTCGAGCGAGCGGCCGATCAGCTCGTCCCGGGGCCAGCCGAGCAGCGCTGCACCCGCCAGACTCGCCTCGAGGATCCGGTGCTCGGCCGGTTCGACGACGAAGATCCCGACCGGCGAGGCCTCGACGATCGCGCGGAAGCTGCTCTCCGTCTCTTCGAGCCGCCGCTGCTGTTCCAGCAGCCGGCGTCGCAGCGCGCGCCGCGTCGCGGTGACGTCGTCGACGACCCATCCGGCGAGCAGGCCGGCGATCAGGCCGCCGAGCAGCACCTGGAGCGGATGGGCCGACGCCTCGGGCGAGAACCGGGCGAGTCCGGCGGCGACCGCGTGGGCGTCGTGGATCTCCCAGGCGAGAATCGCCGCGGCGAGCAGGACGAGCAACGCCGTTCCCGCACCGGCCAGCGGCAGCCGGCGGGGGGTGGATCTCCACTCGTCCACGACGCGTCGCGCCGCACCGGCCAGCAGGCCGATCGCGACGATCCCCTGTGCGCCCAGGACGACCTGGTCACCGAACTCGATCACGCGCCGTCTCCGGAAGGCGTATCGGTCGATGGGACGCGACCTTCAGCCTGCCGGCGGCCCGCCATCCGGGGGTCAGGGACAGGTGTCGGGCCGCAGATCCTCGACGAGGTAGTAGTAGGTTCCGCCGTCGCCGGCGACCAGATGACGGGCTTCCGGGACCGACGAGGTCAACGCATCCGGAGAACCGGCCACGGTGTCGGGGCTCGTGGACCAGGGCAATCGGTACGACGCGGCACCGGCCACCGGATCGGCCCGCAGCAGGACGCTGCTGTCGCCGGGCGAGAGCAGCACGTCGAGGTGCATCGCCGCCCGCGTCGCGGCGTCGAGATCGCCGCAGTCGGTCGCCTCCAGCGCCGCCCGGCTCGCGCTCGGCAGGTCGCAGCCCGATCCCGAGCGGGCGATGACCTGATAGCGATGCGGACGGTTCGGCTCCGCTCCCGTGTCGACGTAGCTGAGCGTGTCCGACGGCAGGGTCGCCACGAGCTGGTCGTCGCGCCAGACCTCGAACGACCCGGCTCCGCCGCCGCCCCACGACGTGACCGCGCCCCAGGTCAGTTCGATGCCGGAGGGCGCCGCGGGGTCGAGGTCCTGCGCCGAGAGCAGGCCGCCGAACGCGGGCGCCGGCAGGCACGACCCGGCGCTGCAGCTCGTCGGCAGCAGGGCGCCGGCGACGGTCATCTGGTCGACGATCGCCGCGCCGCCGGTCCCGCAGTCGGTGGACAGATTCAGCCGGAAACGGACCCGGGAGCCGGCCCACGGGGAGAGATCGAACGTCGGCTGGTTCCAGCCGGTCAGTCCGCCGAACTCCGGCCCGGTGAAGCAGCCCTGCTCCGGCGGGTAGTCGCAGGCGTTGATCCACGAGCCGGTCCCGCCCGGGGCTCCCTGGCACGGGGGGGCGACGGTGTTGGCGAACGTCCCGGGGTAGCCACCGACCGGGTCGATCGGGAAGAACGCCCCTCCGTCGACCGACAGTTCGACCACGAGTCCGTCCCACTGGTACTCGATCTCGTAGTCGAGCCACAGCGCGAGTTCGGGGCTTCCGGTCGCGTCGAGTTCGATCTCCGGGCTGACGAGCGAGATGCAGCTCAGCGCCTCGTACCGCCCGCCGCCGAGCGGATCGGGGTCGGTCCAGTACGACCAGCTCCCGTCGTGGCGGATCGCGATCGGGCTGCGCGACCAGCCGACGCCGGTGCCGTTCTCGTCGACCAGCACCTCGCCGGTCATCTTGACTGCACCGTCGTCGCCACCGTTGTCGAGCCAGGTCCCGGACTGTCGCGGCCCTCCGGCGCGGGCCGAGATCCGCATGCCCGGACCCTCGCGGCCGGTGTCGGCCTCGTATGCCCGCACCTCCCACGTCCAGGCGTCGCCGAACGGCTCGCCGGCGTCGTCCCAGCCGGTCGTCAGGGCGGTGTCCGCGAAGGTCGTGCCGGAGGTCTCCGCGAGCAGCGTCGCCGGCGACGGCTCGAAGTCCGGATCGAGCGAGCGGTAGACGCGGTACGTCAGCGCTCCGCCGCAGCCGGCCGTCGCGGCCGTCCAGCTCAGGTCGATCCGGCAGGTCGCGTCGGCGGCGTCGATCGCTGCCAGCTCCGAGACCGGCCCCGGGGCGTCCCGGCAGGCGGCCGGCTCGTCGAGACTCGCCGTCGCCGAACGCGCGGAGGCGCACAGGCCGCTGGCGTCGACCGCCTCGACGGTCACGCTCCACGGCGCCGGACCCGGCGGCTCGACCACGAGCCCGGTCTCGGGAGCGGCCACGCGGCCCGCGAAGCGGTCCTCGCCCGACACGTCGAAGTACACGTCGTAGTGGTCGGCGCCCGCGACCGGATCCCAGCCGACGAGCAGCCGTCCGTCCGGCAACACGCGCAGCGAGACGGCGACCGGCGTCGCCGGGGCGGTGCAGGTCGGCGTGCAGGTCGATGCGTCGTCCTGGCGCGCGATGTTGACGTAGTCGACGGCGACGTCGTCGATCCGCCAGCGGAACTCGTCCCCCTGGCTCGCCAGACAGGCATCCGATCCGGGCGGGTCGCGCCAGGCGGTCTCGAAGATGAGCTGGAAGACCGTCGCGTCCGGTGCCGGAGGAAGCGTCCACTCCGAGACCGTCTCCGGTTCGAGCGTGACGGCCTCGTCGGTGCCGTCGGCCGAGACGTCCCGCCAGTACCCGGTCGGCAGCAGCCGGCTGTCGCGGTTCGTGAACACGAACACGCCGATCCAGTCGCAGCGCTCGCCGGCCTCGTTGATCCGTAAGTGGTAGCCCTCGACGAAGCGGATCTTCTGAAGAATCGTCCGTGACCCTTCCGGACCGGTGTCGATCTTGGGACTGACCAGCCGATGATGGGTCTCGACGCCGTCGCTGATCAACTGGCCGGTGCAGTCCGGCAGCAGCGCCTGGCGATCGCCGTAACAGAGGTTGAAGTTCCACGACGGCTCGGAGGTCAGGCAGTCGTCGTCGATGTCGAACCAGTACCAGAGTCCGGGGGTCGGTGGCGGATCGCCGTCGTAGCACTCGGGGCTCGCGGTGGCGAAGTCCTCGGTCCAGGTGCCGTTCGTCGTCACCTCGTCGATCTCGACGGTCAGCGGGAACTCGAGCGGAACCGGCAGCGGCAGCCCGGGAGACGAGACGACGAGCGTCATCGGGATCACCGTTCCCGGGGCGACGCCCTCGCGCAGCGAGACCGTGAACGGAGCCGCCGGGTCCGCGGCGCCGCCGGCGGCGATCGGTCCGTAGCTCGCGGCGGCGCTGCTGACGAACAGCCGCGGATCGGACGAGACGAGCCGCGCCGTGACGTCGTCGAGATCACCGATGCCCGCGTTGACGAGGCGCACTGCGAGTTCCGTCTCCTCGCCGGCATCGACGAAGCCGTCGCCGTCGCATCCGCCCGTGACGGTCACCGGTCCGACGGCGAGTTCGCCGCGGCAGTCGGTGGTCGCGAACGCGCGCACCTGCCGTGCCGGCGCGTCGTCGTCGTACGTCACCGTAAGGCGTTCGTTGTCGAGCACCTCGAGCTGGCCGTTTTCGGTCGCGATCGGCTGCGCGGCCGCCAGCGGCAGACTGCCCTCGAAGCGGCCGCCGCCGAGATCGGTCAGGGCGAGCGTCTCGCTGTCGCCCGAATCGGTGGAGACGACCACGCTCAGCGGCCCCGGTCGGCCCGGATCGGCGACCTCGATCCGCACCATGCCGGAGCAGGCGTAGACCGGGCGGTCGAACGCCACCTGGCCGGCGTCGCCGCGGACCGGGCCGACGGCGACGACTGCGAAGTCCTGCCGCGCGGCATCGTCGACATACGGGCTGCCGGGGACCGACTGACCGACGACCTCGACCGTCCACGCGCCCCCCGTCACGTCGTAGGAGGCGATCCGCACCATCTCGACCGTGTCCGGCTCGTCCGCCGGGCGGACGCCGGGCTGCGTGTAGGTGACCGTCAGCGGCTCGCGATCCCGTGCCTGCCAGGCGTTGCCCCAGTACACCGTGCCGTCCGGCGCAGTCACCTTGAGGTCGAGATCGTTGACCAGATAGAACGGCGTGGCGACCAGCGCGGGCGGATCGGGCCAGCTCAGGACGATCTCGAGGTCGTCGGAGCCCGGCTCGACCCACAGCTCCTGGCTCCAGGTCTCCCCGGTGCCGACGCCTTCGGTGCGCGGAACGTCCCACGCGGCCAGGCCCCGGGTGTCCCCAGTGAAGAACAGCACGTCGTCGAGATGCAGCCGGCCCCATCCCTGGTCGTTGGTCGGCGCGTCGTCGCTGACGCGGGACAGGTCGCAGTCGCGGTCGTCGTCGCAGGTGAGGTTCGAGTCGAGGTGGCACCGCCGGCAGTCGGCGTCGTCCTCGCAGTACGCCAGCGACTGCGTGCAGAGCTGGACCGACACGTCGCAGGTGTCGACCAGGCACGGGCCGACGTCGCTGCCGGCCGAGCCGGCCATCGAGCGTGCTCCGGCGATGATCGATGCCTTGACCAGCGCCGCCGACGGTTCGAAGCCGTCGCCCGCCTGGCGGGTTCCGGAGGGGTAGAAGCCGGTCCGGTAGTACTCCCTGACCAGCGCGGCGTAGCCGGCCACCAGCGGCGCGGCGAACGAGGTGCCGGTCACCTCCGCCGTCGCGCAGGTGCGGCCGGTCTCGCCGCCGTCGGAATCGCCGGTGACCAGCCGGTTGCCGGAGAGCATCACGTCCGGCTTGAGCCGGCCGTCGATCGTCGGGCCGCGGCTGGAAAACTCCCAGACATTGTCCGGATCGAGCCCCGCGCCCAGGTCGAGCCGCGCATCGCTGGCACCGACGGTCAGGACGCTCTTCGCGGTCGCCGGCGAGTCGAGCGTGCCGGGGTAGGGGCCCTGGTTGCCGGCGCTGACGACGACGAGGAAGTCGGGATGGCGGTAGGTCATACGGTCCGCGAAGAAGGCGATCGTGTCGTACTGGTTGCCGGCGACGCCCCACGAGTTGGTGGCGATCCGCGCACCGGCGCCGCGCATCTGCTCGAAGATCGCGTCGAGGATCAGCCAGTCCGACCGGCCGAGACCCACCAGGTTGCCAGCGTCGTCGGCGAAGTCCTCGATCACCAGCTTGGCCAGCGGGGCCATTCCATCGCCCGGGTCGTGGTGCGGTGCGGTCGGGTTCGATTCGTCGGCCAGCCGGTCGGGGTTGTCCCCGACCGCCGAGACGGCCGTCCAGGTGCCGTGCGGGTCGGCCGTCCTGCTGTCGTAGGCGGTGGCCGAGGCCTGGAACGACGAGAGCAGGTTGTAGGCGATGATCTTCCGGCGCGTCGGGTCGACCGGCAGCGGACCGGCGTTCTCTCCGACCGCCGGAATCGCCGAGACCGGCGGCAGGCCCGCGCTGTCCTCGAGCCAGCAGACGTCGGGGTCCGCTCCGGTGTCGAGCAGGCCGATGATCTCCCCCTCGCCCATCAGGCCCCGGTTCCAGATCGTCGCCGAGACGGCATAGTCGCGCTGGGCGAACACGTCGTACGACTGCCCGATCCAGGCCGCGTCGTCGTTGTGCAGCCGGATGTCTCCCTGGGGCTCGACGGCGATCACGTCCTCGAGATTGGCCAGCGCGGCGAGGTCGACCGCCAGCCGGCCGAGCGGCAGGCGGACCACGATCAGCCCCGGACCGGGTCGCACAGCGGTCGCCAGGTCGATGACGATCCCGGGCACGGCGCCGTCCAGCCGCTCGGCCGTCGCGACGGGGTCGGCCTTCGGCGTGACGAACAGCGCGAGACGGATCGCGTCGTGGACCTCGCCCGGAAGGCGGGACTCGTCGACGAATCCGGCGGCCAGCCGGCCGAGGCGGCGGTCGACCTTGTATCCGGGCCGGTAGCGCCCGACCCAGCGCACGCCGGGGAGCCCGGCGGCATCTGCGAGCTGCGGCGCCGTGCCGCGGACGAGCCAGGCGCGGTGCGGCACGTAGGCCAGCACCTCGAGCCCCGCCTCGAGCAGCAGGGCGCGTTCGGTGATGCCCGGGGCGTGGTCGAACTGGACGATCGCATGGCGCGGGGCCGAGGCGGGAAGGTCGTCGAAGCCGGGCAGCTCGGGGACGAAACGCGCGAGATCCGGTTCGCCGTGCACCAGCGGGTCGAACCGGGCGCCGTCGAAGACGATCGCCCCTTTCCACGACGCCCAGCGGGCCGGCAGGGCGTCCTGCCCGGGGAAGACCTCGAGCCGCGGGGCCGATGCGGCGGACGGTCCGCTCCGGGCAGTGCCGGCCGGGGAGTCGGTCACCCGGCCCGTCCGGCCCGGGCCCGGGGCCTCGAAGAACGGAACGGCCGGCCGCTCGGGGGCGGACAGGCCGAAGGGAAGGACGGCGAGGACGGCGATCGCGAGCGCGCAACCACCCGCACGGCGGTGCCCGCGGCGGCGGGACCGCCCGCGAAGAGACGAAAGTCGTGGCATGAGGTGGAGATACGGGCATTTTCCGGCCGGGGCAACCCGCGCCGGCCGGTGGTCGGCCCGCCGGGGCGGGCCCTAGATTGCCCCGGAGGCGCGCAGTACGCGTCCGGGAGCCGTGCCGGTGCACATCAACGACCTGCTCAAGTCGGCCGCCGAAAAGGGGGCGTCCGATCTCCACCTCAAGGTCGGGTCCTACCCGGTGATCCGGGTCGACGGCGAACTGATGACGATGACCGAGCACCCGCGTCTGATGCAGGAGGACACGATCGCCCTCGCGTTCTCCATCATGAGCGCGCGCCAGAAGCAGCGGTTCAAGGAGAACCTCGAGATCGACATGGCGTACTCGGTGCCCGGTCTCGGCCGGTTTCGTGTCAACGTCTTCCAGCAGCGCGGGACGGTCGGCCTGGTGCTGCGCGTGATCCCGGTCCGCATCGCCACGGTGCGCGAGCTGAACCTCCCGCCGGTGATCGAGCAGATCGCCGACGAACAGCGTGGGCTGATCCTCGTCACGGGATCCACCGGGTCCGGAAAGTCGACCACCCTGGCGGCGATGATCGACCACATCAACGCGATGCGCTGCGAGCACATCATCACGATCGAGGACCCGATCGAGTTCCTGCACCGCGACAAGAAGTCGATCGTCAACCAGCGTGAGGTCGAGGTCGACACGCGCTCGTTCGCCGATGCGCTGCGCGGCGCGCTGCGCCAGGATCCGGACGTGATCCTCGTCGGCGAGATGCGCGATCACGAGACGATCGAGACGGCGCTGCTGGCCGCCGAGACGGGCCACCTCGTGCTCTCGACGCTGCACACGCTCGATGCCACCGAGACCGTCAACCGGATCATCTCGGTCTTCCCGCCGCACCAGCAGAAGCAGATCCGGATCCAGCTCGCCGCGGTGTTCCGCGCCTGCGTGTCGATGCGGCTCGTCACGCGTGCCGATGCCGGCGGCCGGGTCCCGGCGGTCGAGGTGCTGCGCTCGACGCCGTTCGTCCGGGACTGCATCGAGAACAAGGAAAAGACCAAGCAGCTCCGGGCGGCGATCCAGCAGGGCACCTCGCAGTACGGCATGCAGACGTTCGACCAGTCGCTCCATTCGCTCTGGAAGCAGAACCTGATCACCCGGGAAGAGGCGCTCAAGCGGGCGAGCAACCCCGACGAGCTGCGCCTGCGCATGGAGGGGATCCAGTCCACCGCGGACGCCGCCCTCGGAGAGATGCAGGAGGCACTCGACGGCAGCGGCACGACGGGGAGCGAGGAGTCGCTGCGCGGCGCCGGCTCGGGCATTCCGGGCATGGTCCGTCTCGGAGACGATCTCTGATTCCGGGGGCGGGCGGTTTCCGGATCGTCCGGCGGGGCTATCCTTGGCTCCATGGCCCGCACGACCGAGCGCAGCGCCTGGGAGATCGCCACGGCCGCCCTGGCGCGGCGGGAACACACCCGCGCGGAGCTGGCACGCAAGCTCCGGGCCCGGCAGATCACCCCGGACGAGGTCGCCCGCACGCTCGAACGCCTCGCACGGCTCGGCTTCGTCGACGACCGGCGCGTCGCCTATAATCACGCCGCGTACCGCGCCGAAGAGGGTCGGCGCGGCCGTCTTCGCGTGCGGCGCGAACTCCTCGCGCGGGGCATTCCCGAGAGCCTGGTCGACGAGGCGCTCTCCGAGACCTTTCCGCCCGAAGACGAGAGCGACCGCCTCGAGCGGCTGATCGACCGGATCACCGCGGGTCGGGGCGTTCCCGCCGGCGAGCGGGAGCGCGTGCGGCTCGCCCGCCGGCTGCTGCGTGCCGGCTTTCCGGCGGGGATGGTCCGCGCCCGCATCGAGCGCGGCGGGGCCGTCCGCGTCGAGCAGGAGACCGACGACGATGAACTCGCGTGACGTCCGGCGGAGCTTCCTGGAGTTCTTCGCCGGGCAGGGGCACCAGGTCGTGCCCTCCTCGCCGCTGATCCTGCCGCGGGACCCGACCCTGCTGTTCGCCAACGCCGGCATGAACCAGTTCAAGGACGTGTTCACCGGCGTCGAACGGCGGCCGTACGTGCGCGCCACCTCGGTGCAGAAGTGCCTGCGCGTTTCGGGCAAGCACAACGACCTCGAGGAGGTCGGGCGCACGCCGCGGCACCACACGTTCTTCGAGATGCTCGGCAACTTCTCGTTCGGCGACTACTTCAAGCGCGAGGCGATCCGCTGGGCGTGGGAGCTGGTCGCGGAGGTCTGGAAGATCCCGCCCGAGCGGCTGTTCGCGACGGTGTTCGCCGGCGACGACCAGTTTCCGCCCGACGAGGAGGCGGCACGGCTGTGGGAGAGCGAGGCGGGGTTGCCGGCGGGAAGGATCGCCGCGCTGGGAAGGAAGGACAACTTCTGGCAGATGGGAGACACCGGTCCCGCCGGTCCGTGCACGGAGATCCACTATGACCTGGATCCCGAACGCGGCGCCGGCGCCGACCCCGGCAGCGATCCGGATCGATTCCTCGAGATCTGGAACCTGGTGTTCATGCAGTTCGATCTCCGGCCGGGCGGGAAGATCGAGCCGCTGCCGGCACCGTGCGTCGACACGGGAGCGGGGCTCGAGCGGCTGACGGCCGTGCTGTCCGGCAGGCGGAGCAACTACGACACCGACCTGTTCCAGCCGATCATCGCCGCGGTCGCCGAAGAGGCGGGGGTGCGCTACGGCGCCGACGAGCGCAGGGACGTCTCGCTGCGCGTGATCAGCGATCACCTGCGGGCGATCACCGTGCTGGTCGCCGAGGGCGTGATCCCCGGGCCGGAAAAGCGCGGGGCGGTGCTGCGCCGGATCCTGCGGCGGGCGCTGCGCCACGGGCGGATGCTCGAGCTGCCGCCGGTCTTCCTGCATCGGCACGTCGGCATCGTCGTCGATCTGCTCGGCGAGGCGTATCCGGAACTCGTCGAGGCGCAGCCGGTGGTCGAGCGGATCGTTCGGCGCGAGGAGGAACGGTTCGACCGCACGCTCGCCGAGGGGTTCGCGCTGCTCGAGGCCCGGATCGACGAGGTGCTCGCCGCCGGGGAGCGCGTCTTCCCGGGCGACGAGGCGTTCTCGCTCGAAAGCGAGCGCGGACTGCCGTCGGACCTGCTGCGCGACGCCCTCGAGGAGCGAGGCCTGCAGCTCGACGATGCCGGCTACGAGGCGGCGCGGAGGCGGCACGTCGAGACCTCACGCGTCGTGCGTCGCGAGGAGGCGCCCCGCGTCGCGCCGGCCCTGGCCGCCGTCGGCGAGCTGGAGGATCACTCGCGCTTCGTCGGTTACGAGACCGAGCGGGTCGACGCGGCGCGCATCGTCGCCCTGCTCGACGGCGAGGGGGCGAAGCCGCTCGATGCCGTCGCCGCGGGCCAGGAAGGCGAGGCGCTGCTCGACGTCACGCCGTTCTACGCGGAAGGCGGCGGGCAGATCGGCGACCAGGGGACGCTGACCGGCCCGCAGGGGCGGGCCCGCGTGATCGACACGCGGTCGCCGGCGCCCGGCCTGGTGCTCCATCGCCTGCGCGTCGAGGACGGCCGGATCGCGGCCGGCGACGTCGTCGTCGCCGAGGTCGACCATGCGCGGCGCTCGCGCACGCGACGCCATCACACGGCGACGCACCTGCTGCACGCGGCGCTGCGCACGATCCTCGGCAGCCATGTCAGGCAGGCCGGATCGCTGGTCACGCCGGAGCGGCTGCGCTTCGACTTCGCGCACTACGAACCGGTCGGCGAGGAGGACCTGGCGGCGATCGAGGACTTCGTCAACGCGATCGTGCTCGAGGATCCGGACGTGGTCACCGAGGAGACCTCGATCGACGAGGCGCTGGCCGCCGGGGCGCTCGCGTTCTTCGGGGACCGCTACGGCGATCGCGTGCGCGTCGTGAAGGTCGGCGAGCGGAGCGTCGAACTCTGCGGGGGCACGCATGTCCGCAGGGCCGGTCAGATCGGACCGGTGCGCATCGTGCAGGAGCGTGGCATCGCGGCCGGGGGGCGGCGGATCGAGGCCGTCGCCGGCGAGGCGGCCCTGGCGCGGACTCGCGAGGAGCACCGGACGCTCGCGCGGATCGCGGGTCGGCTCGGAGGGCCGGACGGTCTCGTCGAGAACCTCGAGCGGCGACTCGAGCAGCTTCGGAAACTCCAGAAGGAGAACGAGGCGCTGCGCATGAAGCTCGCCCGGGGCGAGGCGACCGCGGCCGGCGAGGCGACCGAGGTCGGCGGGCTGAAGGTGATCGCCCGCATGGCCGACGGGCTCGAGCGCGGGCAGCGACGGGACCTCGCGGACACCCTGCGGCAGCAGAACCCGGCGGGTGTCGTGGTGCTCGGCGCCGACGACGGCGGCAAGGCGGCGCTGCTCGTGGCCCTGGGGCGCGACGCCGCCGGTCGGCTCGATGCCCGCCAGGTGATCCGCAGGATCGCGCCGCTGGTCGGGGGCGGGGGAGGCGGACGGGCCGATCTGGCCGAGGCCGGCGGTCGCGATCCGGCCGGGCTGGCCCGGGCGCTCGCCGCGGCACCCGATGCGGTGCGCGAGCTGCTCGAGGGCGGGGAGTAGTCCGCCAGATCCGCTGGCTGCCCGCGGCGTGCGGCCCTACGTTTTCCAGCGATGAGGAGCGACCATCGCGGGCGCACGCTCCGCGGGCTGGCCCTGCTGTCCGCGGCGCTTGCCTCGGTGTGGATCACCGGGGCCTCGACCCGTGCCCGGGAGACGACACGCCTCGAGCCGCCGTACCATAGACTGATCGAGCGGGTCGCGGAAAGGTACCGTATTTCTCCGGAATTGTTCGCGGCGCTGGTCGAGGTCGAGTCCGGCCGTCGCACGGACGCCGTCTCGTCCGCCGGAGCGCGGGGGCTGGCCCAGCTCATGCCGGCGACCGCCGCGCGCTTCCAGGTCGGCGACGTGCACGATCCCGAGGAGAACCTCGAAGGGGCGGCACGGTATCTCCGCTGGCTGCTCGCCCGCTACGACGGCGATCTCCGGCTCGCGCTCGCCGCCTACAACGCGGGGGAAGGGGCGGTCGATCGGGCGGGAGGCGTGCCGCGATACCCCGAGACGCGGGCCTTCGTGACCCGGGTCCTGCGCCGGGCCGGGCTCGACGGGAGTGGACGGAAACGCCGCCCGGTTCCGGCACCGGCCCGGATCATCCGGCGGGATGACGGATCCTTACTGATCACGAACCTGCCCTGACCGGACGGGGCCGTCTTCGCGGCAAACTTCTGAAAAGAATCGACGTTACGCTGTCCGCGCTGGACGGGTTTTCCTCTTGACAACCCTCCTTGCCAGCGTACTTTCCCGCCAGACAACTCCGGGGGAGGGTGGCGGCGCGGCTTGCCGCTCCGCCGACCGGGATCCACCGGAGCGAGCCAGCTGAATGATCCTCGCTGGTGCCGGGGCGGGCCCCGAAGGGTGCCCGGCTTGGTCGAGTCGGCAGAAACGGTGCGAGCCTGCGGACGAGCCGAGGAGAGGAACCGAGCTGGTAGAGGAGCAGGGCGCCGGGAAGACCGGCAGCTCGAGGAAAAGGAGCCAATCGATGAGGAAGCTGTTCTACGTGGCCTTCGTCGCAGCGCTGGCGATGGCGCTCGGCTGTGCGATCACGAACTACCCCGTGATCTTCGACAGCCGGGGAGCCGACGGCGACCAGATCCTGGATTCGT
>JAJRXN010000235.1 GCA_024276295.1 Acidobacteriota bacterium | reverse complement strand
TCGTCGAGCGCCTCGCCGATCACCGGCTCGAGCGCCTCGAGGTGCCGGCGCGCGGCGATCTCCGGCACGACGCCGCCGAACGGCGCGTGCAGACGGATCTGCGAGGAGACCACCGACGAGAGCACGCGTCCCTCGCCATCGAGCACCGCCGCCGCGGTCTCGTCGCACGACGATTCCAGGCCCAGGACGAACATGCCCCAGTCTAGCCCGCACCCCTCGCGAAGCCCCGGCGGTCCCGCCCGTCCGTCTAGACTGCCCGATCATGAGCCCTCAGGTTCCCGTCGACGTGGCCGCGCGCCGCTCCGTGCGGTTCGCGTGGATCGCGGCGTTCGCGTTCGTCTCGGGTCTGCCGTTCGGCATCTTCAAGGATCTCCTTCCCGTCTACCTGCGTGATCTCGGCGTCTCGCTCGAGGCGATCGGCGTGTTTGCCGGAGCGATGGCGGCGCCATGGAGCCTCAAGGTGCTCTGGGCGCCTCTGGTCGATCGCTGGGGCGGCCGCCGCGGCTGGATCGCCGGCGCCTGCGCCGCCGGAGCCGTCGTGCTGGTCGCGCTCGCCCTGTGGGGGCCGCACCTGTCCGTGCTTCCGCTCGCGGCCCTGCTGTTCGGCTTCGCCGCCGCCTCGGCGACAGCCGACATCGCGATCGACGCCTGGACGATCGGCGTGCTCGAGCGGGGCGAGGAGGGGCCGGCCAACGGCCTGCGCGTGACCTTCTACCGCCTCGCGCTGCTCGCGGCGGGAGGGGGCCTGGTGGCGCTCGCCGGTCCGCTCGGCTGGCGCGGCGCGCTGCTCGTCTCCGCGGCGATGCTGGGCGCCGCGGCGACGCTGGCACCCGCCGCGCCCCGCACGGTCATCCCGCGGCGGGCGGCGGGCTGGGGACCGCTGCTGTCGGGAGTCGTCACCTGGTTCCGTGCGCCGGGCGGGCTGACGCTCGCCGCGCTGATCCTGCTCTACAAGTGGCCCGATGCGGCCCTCGGGCCGATGGTGCGCACCTTCTGGCGCGACGCCGGCCTGTCGGCCGAGCAGATCGGGGCCCTGGCCCTGCCGAACGTCGGCGCCACACTGGCCGGCGCCTGGACCGGCGCCTTCGTCGTGCGCCGGCTCGGCGTCGTCCGCGGCCTGCTCGTCGCGGGGTTGCCGCAAGCGCTCTCGAATCTCGCGTACGCTGCCGCGGCCGCCTGGAGCGCCGGCTTCTGGGGCATCGCCGCCGCGGCGACCGTCGAGAGCTTCTGCGGCGGGCTTGGCACGACCGCCTTCCTCGCGCTGCTGATGCGGGTGTGCGAAAAGGAACGTGCCGCGGTGGAATTCGCGCTGATGACGGCGCTGTTCGCCGCGACGCGTGACCTGACCGGCGCCGCCAGCGGCTACGGCGTCGCCGCGTTCGGATACGCCGGGTGGTTTCTCGTGACGGTGTTCTGTGCCATCCCCGGCCTGGCGCTGCTCGCCGCACCGGCGGTCGCCGCCCGGGCCGGCGAGGAGGAAACGCAGTGAAGGCCCTTGCCGAAATCCAGGTCATCCCGATCGGGGTCGGCGTGTCGGTTCGCGAACCGGTCCGGCGCGCCCACGAGCTGATCGCGGCCTCCGGGCTGACGTTTGAGACGCATGCCTACGGCACGAACGTCGAGGGGGAACTCGACGAGATCCTGCGGCTGATCGCGCGGATCCACGAGACGCTCCATGCCGGGGGCGTGCCGAGGCTCTCGACCGCGGTCAAGATCGGCACGCGGACCGACAAGGCGCCGACG
>JAJRXN010000234.1 GCA_024276295.1 Acidobacteriota bacterium | reverse complement strand
TGCAACACGGGCGACACGTTCTGCGGGCCCGGTCCGCGCCTGGCGATGACCTCGATCTTCGTCCCCGACCCGGTGGTCTCGCTCAAGGTCGTGCCGAAGGACTCGAAGGCCCAGGACCGGATGTCCAAGGCACTCCAGCGCTTCGGACGCGAAGACCCGACCTTCCGCGTCCATGTCGACGAGGAGTCGCAGGACACGGTGATCTCCGGAATGGGTGAACTCCATCTCGAGGTCTACATCGAACGCATGCGCCGCGAGTACCAGGCGGAAGTCGAGACCGGCCGGCCGCAGGTCGCGTATCGCGAGACGATCTCCCGCCGGGCCGACTTCAACTACACGCACAAGAAGCAGACCGGCGGTTCCGGCCAGTACGCCCGCGTCGCGGGCCATCTCGAGCCGTACGAGGAAGGCACGTACGAGTTCGTCGACCAGATCAAGGGCGGCGTGATCCCGGGCGAGTTCATCCCCTCGTGCGACAAGGGTTTCCGCCGGGCGATGGAAAAGGGCAGCCTGATCGGCTTTCCGGTGACCAACGTGCGCGTGGTGATCGACGACGGCAACGCCCACGCGGTCGACTCGTCGGACATCGCGTTCCAGACTGCGGCGCTGATGGCGTTCCGCGAGGCGTACCGCAAGGCGTCGCCGCAGATCCTCGAACCGGTGATGCACGTCTCGGTCGAGGGCCCCGGGGAGTTCCAGGGCGCGATCTACAAGTCGCTGATGGCCCGCCGCGGGACGATCCACGGTTCGCAGGAGGACGGCGGATTCACCCGTATCGAGGCCGAGGTCCCGCTGTCGGAGATGTTCGGCTACGCTACGGACCTGCGGTCGGCGACGCAGGGCAAGGCGGAATTCACGATGGAGTTCTCCCGCTACGCCCCCGTCCCGAAGGAAGTCGGCGAGAAGCTGCTCACCGAGTACCGCGGCAAGACCGCGATCGAGGAGGCTCGATGACCGAGACGATGCTCAGGCTGCGCCGTTCTCCGCGCAAGCTGCTCTCCCGCGACGGCCATCCCGGGCCCGGCCCCGGCCGGCTGGCCCTGGTGATGTCCCGCGCCGGCGTCGGCAAGACCGCGTTCCTGGTCGGCATCGGGCTCGACTCGCTGCTCGCCGGCCAGCGGGTCATGCACGTCTCGCGTGACCGCACGGTCGAGAAGGTCCGCGACCGCTACGACGAGATCTTCAGCGAACTGGCGGGCAAGAACGGCATCGAGCCGGGCGATGCCGCCCGGATCCAGCTCGAGATCGAGCGCCGGCGCCACATCTACGCGTTTCTCGGCGACAGTTTCTCGGTCGACAAGCTCGCCGAGGGGATCGAGCTGCTCGGCCAGCACACCGATTTCCGGCCCGACGTGCTGATCGTCGACCGGATGGACGTGCGCACGACCGACAGGCAGCAGTACGAGCAGCTCCGCGAACTCGCCGTCCGCTGTGGCGTCGAGGTCTGGGTGTCGAGCCGGACGCACCGCGACGACCCGGCCGCGCTTCCGGGCCACCTTCCCGCGCCGGCGGACGCGATCGAGGACCTGCTCGACCTGGTGCTGCGGCTCGACCCGCGGGGCAACCAGGTGCTGCTGCACGTGCTCAAGGACCGCGACAGGATGCTCGACGAGGACATGCACGTCGGCCTCGATCCGCGCTCACTGCTGCTGATTCCGATGCAGCCCAGCTCGCTGGCCTGAGGCGCCGCTGCCTACGCCTACGGTGCCCGCGGCAGGCAGATGACGGCGAGCACCCGCACGGCGGGGGCCCGTGTCTTCGTCGTCGGCAGGCGCGAGATCGCCTCCACGACGTCCAGTCCGGCTGCGACGCGGCCAAAGACCGTGGCCCGGCCGTCGCGTGCCGGCATCGGCATCAGCGCGACGAGGAACCGGCCGTCGCCCCCCTCCGGATCGAGCGTGGCGTCGGCCACCGCCCCGCGTTCGACCGGAGCGGCCGCCAGCCCTTCGCGGTAGACGAATCCGAGCGCCTCGTAGACTGCGGCGAGCGGCCGGCCGAGCAGCGGGTCGGGCTCGCCCGGGCGGCGATCCCGCAGCGCGTTCATCAGCGCATCGAGCCTCGGGTCGACGCGCCCCGCCGCCTGCTGCGCCCGCCAGCGCGGGACGATCTGCTCCTGCCACAGCCGGTCGGCGAACACCGGATCGTCGATCGTCCGCGACGTGAGCCCGAGCCGGACGGCGTCGATCTCGGGCGCGACGCGCGCGATGCCGGCCGGCGGGCGCGGCGCCTGGTGGCTGTCTTCCGGGGGCTCGCAACCGAACGCGACGTAGCCTCCCGGCTGCTTGCGACAGACGACCGAGCCGACAAGCGGGAACGGGCCGTCGCCACAGGCCCGGGCGACGAACGCCGCCGCGTGGCGCGGGGCATGCTCGCGGTCGAGAGCGATCTCGAACGCCCCGGCGGTCGTCTCGATCCGCACCCGCGCGACGGGACCGGCGGCCTCGGCGTCTCCCGGAGCGGCGAGGGCGCACGCCAGCAACAGCGCGGCGGGGGTCATCGGCCGGACTCCTCGGCGAGCCGCCGCAACGCCTCGTCGTAGCCCGCGATCCCCCGCCCCTCGACGGCCCCGATGCAGGCGGGACGGATCACGCTGACACGGCGCCACGGCTCGCGCCGGCTGATCCGCGAGAGGTGCACCTCGACCACCGGCCGGCCGAAGTCGACCAGCGCATCGTGGAGCGCATAGCTGGTGTGGGTCAGCGCGCCGAGGTTGACGATCGCCGCGTGACAGTCGTCGGCGGCCCGCTGGATCTCGTCGATCAGCGCCCCCTCGTGGTTCGACTGGAACGCCCGGACCTCGTCGAATCCGTGCGCCGACGCCACGGCCCGCACGTGGCGCTCGATGTCGGCCAGCGTGACGGTTCCGTAGTGCTCGGGATCGCGCCGGCCGAGCCGGTTGAGGTTGGGACCGTGGAGCAGCAGCAGGCGCCTCATGCCAGGAACTCCTCGAGCGCCGAACGGACCTCCGCCTCGTCGACCGCCCGGAAGACGACCGCTCCCGCCCGCTCCGGCAGGACGAACACGATCCTCCCGCCGGCGCGCTTCTTGTCGGCGCGCATCCGTACCAGCAGCGCCGCCACGTCACCGCGGGCAAAACCCTCCGCGGTCACCGGCAGCCCGAGGGCGGCGAGCTGCTCCGGCACCGTGTCGACCAGCGGCGCCTCGGCGAGCACGCCGAGACGGGAGGCGAGCCGCACGGCGAAGACCATCCCGATCGCCACCGCGTCCCCGTGGGCCAGAGCGGCCCCGCGGGCGGCCGATTCCGCCTCGAGGGCATGGCCGAGCGTGTGGCCGAGGTTGAGGGCCCGGCGCAGGCCGGCTTCCTCGAGATCGCGGGCCACGATCCCCAGCTTGACCGTCGCCGCCCGCTCGACAACCTCCTCGAGCCGTGCCAGCGACGCGACCTCCCCCTCCTCCACCACGTCGGCGAGGCGCCCGCACAGCCCGGGATCCCCGATCAGCGCGCTCTTGTACGCCTCCGCCAGGCCACCGCGGAGGTCGACCGGATCGAGGGTCGGCAGGAACAGCGGATCGACGTGCACGCGACCCGGCAAGCGGATGGTGCCGACGACGTTCTTGACGTGATCGAGGTTGATGCCGTTCTTTCCGCCCAGCGCCGCGTCGACCTGGGCGAGCAGGGTCGTCGGCACGAACTCGACGGCGATGCCGCGCTTGAAGGCGTGGGCCGCGAAGCCGCCGAGATCGGTGATGCTGCCGCCGCCGACGACCACCAGCCGCGCATCGCGATCGAGGCCGGCGTGGAGCATCTCGTCCCACAGCCCGACCAGCGAAGGCCAGCTCTTCGCACCCTCGCCGCCGCGCCGTTCGAAGCGCGGGCGGTCCGCGGAGAGCCCGAGCAGCGGCTCGCGGTGCACGGCCGGCAGGAGCGCGTCGATCAGCAGCGCGTCCCTTCCGTCCTGTGGCACCGGCGCGGCGCCGCGTCCGATGACGACGCCGCCGCCCACCTCGCCGCCGAGCGGACGCGCCGGCTCGCCCCACGGTCCGTCCGGCGGCCCCCACAGGGCGCGCAGCACGGCGACCGCCGCATCGCGCGGCGCGAGCGCCGACGTCTCGACGCGACGGTGTGCGCGCGCGTAGCCGCGGGACCGCTCCCGGCGCAGGGCGTCGAGCCGCGCTGCCGCAGCGTCGTCCCCGCGCCCGGCGATCAGGGGGCGGACGGTCCGCTCGGTCCCCGCAAGGCGCCGGGCGAGCACGGAGCCGGCCGCGTCGAGGTGCACGACTACCGCGACCGTGGCAAGAGCCGCCGCGAGGTCGTCCTGCTCGAGCGTGCCGCCGCCGAGCGCGACGACCCGGTGATCGAGCCCCCTCTCGGCCAGCAGCGCCTCGAGCGCCGCGCGCTCGGCGCGCCGGAACCGGTCTTCGCCCTCGGCGAACAGGGCCGGGATCGTGCGTCCCTCGCGGGCGACGATCCGCTCGTCGAGATCGACGAACTCGCGTCCGAGCCAGCGCGCGAGCCGCCGGCCGACCGACGTCTTGCCGGCCCCCATCGGGCCGGCGAGCACCAGGCCCCGGGGCGCCGGCGTCATCGCCCGTCATCCCACCGCGGCAGCCCGCGCCGGTAGGCGGCGAGCGCCTGGTCGAGAGCGTCGACCCGGTCGGCGCCGAACTTCTCGAGCAGCGCGTCGGCGAGCACGACCGCCGCCATCGCCTCGGCGATCACCGCCGCAGCGGGGACCACGGCCGTATCGGAGCGGATGTAGCGCCCCTCGACCGGCCTGCCCGACGCGAGGTCGACCGTCGGCAGAGGCCGGCGCTGGGTCGGAATCGGCTTGAGCGTCAGCCGGACCACCAGCGGCTCGCCGTTGGTCACGCCGCCCTCGAGTCCCCCGGCACGGTTGCTCGGACGGGCGAGCGTCCGGCCGGCGCGCACGATCGGATCGTGGGCACCGCGACCGAACGACGCCGCCGCGAGTTCGGCATCACCGATCGACACCACCTTGACCGACGGAATCGAGAGCATGATCGCCCCCAGCCGGGTGTCGAGCCGGCGATCCCACTGGGCGTACGCTCCGAGTCCCGGCGGGAGGTTCCAGACGATCAGTTCGACGCGGCCGCCGAGGCTCTCGCCGCGCTCGCGAGCCTCGTCGATCCGCGCGACCATCGCGCGGCTGGTCGCCGGATCGACGCAGGAGACCGCCGAACGGTCGCGCTGGCGCTCGAGCGCCGCCACGTCGTCCGGCGTCGAGCCCGCGGGAAGCTCGATCCCTCCGAGCGCGACGACGTGGCCGGT
>JAJRXN010000233.1 GCA_024276295.1 Acidobacteriota bacterium | reverse complement strand
CTTCGAGTCGCAGGTGATCGCGATGGCGCTGTCGGCGGACAAGGAGCACAACCCGGACGTGCTGGCCGTCACCGGCGCGTCGTTCGCGCTGTCGCTGTCGGACATTCCGTGGCAGACGCCGATCGCCGCCGTTCGCGTGGGCCTGATCGACGGCGAGTACGTCATCAACCCGACGCACGCCGAACTCGAGTCCAGCAAGCTGGACATCATCGTCGCCGCCAGCGCCGACGCCCTGGTGATGGTCGAGGCCGGCGCTCTCGAGGCCAGTGAACAGGAAGTCATCGGAGCGCTGTTCGCCGGGCACGAGGCCTGCCAGCCGCTGATCGAGGCCCAGCGCGAACTGGCGCGCGAGGCCGGCAAGCCGAAGCGGGAGTTCTCCCCGAGCGCGGTGCCGGAGGACATCGACAAGCTGGTCCACGACGAACTCGCCGGTCCGCTGCTCGACGCGATGCAGATCCGCGGCAAGCTCGAATCGTACGCCAAGGTCGACGAGATCCTCGCGACGTTCATCGAGCGCCACGCGACCGATGACGTCGCAAAGCAGAGCCAGATCAAGGCCGCGTTCCACCACCTGCAGGACGAGCTGCTGCACGACTACACGCTGCGCAACCGCAAGCGGATCGACGGCCGCCGGCTCGACGAGATCCGCCCGCTGTCGATCGAGGTCGGCGTGCTGCCGCGCACCCACGGCTCGGCGCTGTTCACCCGCGGCGAGACCCAGGCGCTGGTACTCTCGACGCTCGGCACGTCGGCGGACACGCAGCGGATCGACTGGCTCGAGTCCGAAGGCGAGAAGCGGTTCATGCTGCACTACAACTTCCCGCCGTTCTCGGTCGGCGAGGTCCGCTTCCTGCGCGGCCCGGGCCGGCGAGAGATCGGTCACGGGGCGCTCGCCGAACGGGCGCTCAAGCCGGTGCTCCCCCCCGAGGACGAGTTCCCCTACACCGTGCGGCTGGTCTCGGAGATCCTCGAGTCGAACGGTTCGTCGTCGATGGCCTCGGTCTGCGGCGGCTCGCTGTCGATGATGGACGCGGGCGTGCCGATCTCGAAGGCGGTGGCCGGAATCGCGATGGGACTCGTGATGCGCGACGGCGAGTACGCGATCATGACCGACATCGCCGGCGCCGAGGACCATCACGGCGACATGGACTTCAAGGTCGCGGGAACCCGTGACGGAATCACCGCGCTCCAGATGGACATCAAGATCGCCGGCGTGACGCGCGAGATCATGGCCGAGGCGCTCGAGCAGGCACGCCGGGCGCGCCTCGAGCTGCTCGAGGCGATGAACGCCGTGATCGCCGAACCGCGTGACGACGTCTCGCCCCACGCACCGCGGATCCTGACGGTGTTCATCCCGCGCGACAAGATCCGCGACGTGATCGGCCCGGGCGGCAAGGTCATCCGCTCGATCCAGGAGAAGACCGGCTGCGAGATCTCGATCGAAGACGACGGACGGGTCGACATCGCGTCGGTCAACCTCGAGGGCGCCCAGCAGGCGGCGGAGATCATCAAGGAACTGACCGCCGAGGCCGAGCTGGGCCAGATCTACGTCGGTCGGGTGGTTCGCACGACCAACTTCGGCGCGTTCGTGGAGATCCTCCCCGGCGTCGAGGGCCTGCTGCACATCTCGGAGATCGCCGAGCACCGCGTCGAGCACACGACCGACGAGATCGAGGAAGGCGACGAGGTGCTGGTCAAGGTGATCGACATCGACGGGCAGGGGCGGGTCCGCCTCTCGCGCAAGGCGGCGATGCGCGAGCGGGCCGGCAAGTCCGACTGAGTGCCAGGCGCTCCGAGACTCGCGGGCTCCCGGGCGCCCCCTTCGGGTAGCCGGAGTAGTATTCTCGACCAGCCGGCGCTGCCCGATCGCGCCGCGGTGCGGAGTCGATGGCGGAAAAACTCGGAGAACTGCTGCTGCGCGAGGGGTTGATCGTCGCCGATCAGCTCGAGGAGGCGTTGCGCTCGCAGCGGATCTTCGGCGGCTCGCTCGGCAGCCACCTGCTCCAGCTCGGCTACCTCGAGGAAGACGCCCTGGCGCGCGCGCTCGGCCGGATCTACGGCGTGCCGATCGCCCGGCGTGCCGAGCTGGTCTCGGCCCCGCCGGAAGTGATCGCGCTGCTGCCTCCGGAGTTCTCCCGGCGCCACCGGGCGCTGCCGTTCAAGCTCGACGGCCATCGCCTGCACCTCGCCCTGCAGAATCCGGCGGACTCGCTGGCCGTGCACGAGGCGTCGTTCCTCACCGGCTTCCAGATCGTCCCGCACGTCAGCCCGGAAGCGGTGCTGCGGGATGCGATCGCGCATCACCGCCGCAGCGAGCCGGTCCCCGTGGCCCGCGCCAGACCCGGCGGCACGACGGCCGGGAACCGTCCGGAACACCAGACGGGGCCGGTCCACGTCACCGGCCCCAGCGCCGTCGTGTCGGACGACCCGCCGGCCGGACTCGCCACCGGGCCGGTGCCGAGCCCTCGCCCGGCGGCGCCCGACCTGGCCGCCTTCGGGCGCGCCCTGACCACCGCCCGCAACCGCGACGAACTGCTCGGCGTGCTGCTCGAGGAGATGACACGACACACGGGCCGCTGCCTGGTGATGCTCGTCCGCCGGGGCGAGGCGGTCGTCTGGCGCAGCGAGGGCTTCGAGCCGATCCGCCGCCGGCCCGCCCTGCCGCTCGACGCCGCCTCGGTGCTCGATCCGGTGCGTGAGGAGCGCGCCCTGAGCTACGGGCCGGTCGCGATGACGCCGGCCAACCGCGACTTCTACACGCTGCTCGGCGGTCGCCCGCCGGCCGTGGCGCTCGTCGTCCCGATCTATGTCCGCAGGCGCCCGCTCGTCGTGCTCTACGGCGACGAGACACGCACCAACGCACGTCCGCCCGACTTCGCGCGACTGCGCACCGTCTCGCGGCTGGCGAGCTGGGCCCTCGAGGCGCTGATCCTGCGGGCCAAGATCCTGCGCGAGAGCGGCGCCGAGGCACCGGACGGAGCGTCGTGATGAGCGAGGAACCCTCGGGAATCGACCGGCTCCGCGAAACGCTCGGCGACGCCGGCATGCAGGCCCTGCTCGCGTTCGCCAGACGCGAGGCGCTCGATGCCGCGGGCGAGCGTCGCGGCGGGGATGCGCCGCCCGTCGAGATCCCCGTCGGCGTCGACGTCCACGGCGCCTTCGCCTCGTTCCACCTCGGCGGACGGCTGCGCGGGTGCATGGGCGTGCTCGGCCGGTCGTTTCCGGTGGTCGACGCCGTACGTGACGCGGCCCGCTCCGCGGCGACCCGCGACCCGCGCTTTCCGCCGATGCAGCCGGCCGAGATCCGCATGGCCGACCTCGAGGTCTCGCTGCTGACGCCGATCGAGTGGCTCGACGTCTCGCAGCTTCCCGCCGCGGTGCGGATCGGCACCGACGGGCTCGTCGCCGAGTCCGGCCCGCTGCGCGGCCTGCTGCTCCCGCAGGTGGCGACGGAGCACCATCTCGATGCGGAGACGTTTCTCGCGGAGACCTGCCGCAAGGCGGGCCTGCCGCCCGACGCCTGGCGCGGGGACGCCCGGATCGGCCGGTTCCAGGCATTGGTGATCGGCGGGGCCCGCTCCTGAAGTAAAGCGCCGGGAGCTTCGGGCGGGGCGCCCGGTGACCGCGCGGCGGGGTGGCCCCGGAGGCCTTGCGGACGAAACGGAAAGGGCGCGCCCCGAAGAGCGCGCCCCGATGAAGGCCTCGACCGCCCGCGCCGGCGTCAGAGGATCTCCGCACTGTCGCCGATCCGGATCTCGCTGCGCGATTCGATCACCTTGACCGTCGAGCCACCGCCCTGCGTCGAGATCACGACGCCTTGGGCAACGACCCGTCGCGGCTCTTCGGGCAGTTCGCCCGGCCGCCAGAACAGCACGCGGTCACCGGCGGTCAGGCCGGCCATCTGGCCGAGATCGATCCCGACGGTGTCGCCGGCGCCGGCCATCGTCGCCTCGAACTCGGCCATCGCGATCACCGTGCCGTTGAGCCGCCCCGGATGGTCCGTGGCCAGCCTGGCCAGCGGGATGCGCTCGATCATCGGAATCGGCATTTCGCGGTACGGCACGAGGTAGTCGCCGACCACGATCGGATCGCAGCCCGAGACGATCTCCGCCGTCGCGCTGGCACGCTGGACGGCGATCACCCGCAGCCGCGCCATGCGGCGCACGAAGACCGCGACCGGCTGGCCCGTCGACGGATTCGACACGGTCCCCTCGGCGCGGATCGCGACGAACTCGCTGCCCGGCTCGATGCCGAGATCGCGGCCGGCGCTGAGATACACGATGTCTCCGGGACCCTGGAGCTGCTTCTGCGGCTCCTCGCGTCCGGCGACGACCAGCGGCGTCGGATCGAACCGCTCGTAGAGCTGGGAGGCGCAGAGCATCTCCTGCTCCTCGACGGCCGGCACCAGTGTCGGTCGTTCGCGGGGACGCTCGACCGGCGTCTCGGCCTGCTGGCCGAACGGCAGTTCGGGGGCGGGCCGCTCCGGCTCGACCTGCTCGACGACCTGCTCTTCGACCGCCGGAGCCTCGGCGCCCTGCCGTCCGACCACCGTCGGCGCCGGCGGGATGACCAGCGGATCACCGGGGTAGATCCAGTGGGAGTACGTGACGTAGCGGTTGGCGTCCCAGATCACCGGCCAGAGGTAGGGATCGCCATAGTAAGCCGCGGCCAGGTCCCACAGCGTGTCACCCTTTTCCACGACCCGGACCTGCACGTCGGGTGGCGGCGTCGGCGGATCGTAGGGCGTCCAGTGCCCGTCGACGAACTTGAGATCGGAAGGCGGCGGCACGTAGCCGCGGACCCGCTCCTCGGCCGGTTGCGCCTCCTCCTGGCCCAGTCCGGCGGTCGGCATCGCAGCGGCGAGCGTCGCGCACGCAACAAGGGCGATCCATGCCCCGTGCCACTCTCTCCTCATCGGTTCCTCCGTGAACTCCGCCGCACCGCCGCCGGCCGACGGCGGCGCACCCTGGCCGGAAAGGCCGGCCGTGCCCGCAGGACGAATCTATATCCCTGGCTGCAGCGGAGGCAACGGCTCTTTCACGCTGTTTCGTTTTGTTCGGCCGGGCTCCCGGACGGGGCGGCCGCCGTCAGCGCGGAATCGCCGTAGCGGCGCTGCCAGACGACCTCCAGGCCGGGAAGCGACGGCGTCTCGCGGGCGGCATGCTCGACGACGACGAGGCTGTCCGCATCGAGCCAGCCGCCCTCGCCCAGCCGCTCGATCCAGCGCGGAAGCGCCCGCTCGCCCCAAGGCGGGTCGAGGAACGCGATCCCGACCGGACGCGGGCCCCCGGGCCGATCGAGAAAGGCCCCCACGTCGGCGGCCACGACGGTCACCCGCGGATCGTCCTCGAGGTCGAGACGTCCGAGGTTGGCGGCGATCACCCGCAGTGCGGCGCGCGAACGTTCCACCAGCACGATCGGCTCGGCCCCGCGGGACAGGGCCTCGAGGCCGACCGCGCCCGTCCCGGCCGCCAGGTCGAGAAACGGCCGACCGGTGATCCGCGGGCCGAGAATGTTGAACAGCGCCTCGCGCACCGGATCGGCGGTCGGCCGGACGCCGTGGCGCGGGACGGGAGCCAGCCGGCGCCCGCGGAAGGCGCCGCCGATGATCCTCAACGGGGCCGGTCCCGGCCGGGAGGCTCGTCCGTCCTCCGGAACGTCGCCAGCGTCAGCCCCTGGGCGCCGAGATCCCGCGCCATGTCGATCACCGCGACGATCGTCTCGTAGTCGGCCTGACGATCGCCCCGGACGAATACGACCTTCGGTTCGGCCGCGGCCAGCGCCTCGGCGAGCGCCGGGCGCGCGGTGCCGACATCGGCGTAGACCCTGCCGGCGATCTCGATCCGGCCGTCGTTTCCGACCGCCACCTCGACGGGGCCGGCCGGCTGGGCCGCCGCGGTGCCGGCACTCGGCAGCGAGACCGGCAGTCCGGTCCCGCTCTTGAAGGTCGTCGAGACGGTGAAGAAGATGATCAGCAGGAACACGACGTCGACGAGCGGCGACATGTCGATCGAGGGCCGTTCCCTGCGCCGCGGGAGGAACTCCATCTAGAGTTCTCCGCCCCCAGCCGCAGCCAGTCCTTCGGACGCCGACTCGGCGGCCCGCGCCGGGGGCGCTCCCGCCGTCTCGGCACTCGGCTGTGCGCTGCGGACGATCTCGTGACATGCCGCTTCCATGGCCGCGACGAGCCGTTCGGCCCGGCTCGACAGCACGTTGTAGAGCACCAGGCTCGGAATGCCGACGGACAGTCCGAACGCGGTCGTCAGCAGGGCGACCGCGATTCCCGAGGAGAGTTCCTCGCCACCCCCGGGCCCGGTCAGCGAGATCGAGCGGAAGACCTCGATCATCCCGAGAACCGTCCCGAGAAGGCCCATCAACGGCGAGACGGAGGCGACCGTGCCGACCAGTCCGAGGCCGCGCACGAGGCGCGGAGCCTCGCGGCGCCCGGCATCGGCGATCGCCTCGCGCACCGCCTCGAAGCCGTGGTCCCACCAGTCGAGACCGGCCAGCGCGATGATCGCGAACGGACTGTCGTCGGCCCGGCAGACGGCACGCGCCTCGTCGATCCGTCCCTCGCGGACCAGGCGCAGGACCTCCTGCACCGTCCGCAGCGGCAGTACGCGACTGCGCCGGAGGAACCACAGGCGCTCGACCGCCACCGTCAGCGCGAGGACCGAACCGACGAGGATCGGCCACATCATCAGGCCGCCGCGGTTGAAGAGTTCCCAGAGGGTCTCGAACACGCTCACCGCCCCGTCCTCCCGCCGCGGCGACGCCGTCCGCCCCGGCCCCCGCCGCCTCCGGCCCGGTCCCGGCGGGAACGGCCGAGGTCGGTCGAGGGGATGCCCGGCAGGTCGCTCCTCGGTACGGGAGCGCCGAGGAGCTTCTCGATCGCGGTGACCTTGTCGCGATCGCCCGGCGTCGCGATGCTGAACGCCTCGCCGCGGCGCTCCGCCCGGCCGGTGCGGCCGACGCGATGGACGTAGTCCTCGGCGCTGCGCGGCAGGTCGTAGTTGACGACGACGTCGATGTCGACGACATCGAGCCCGCGGGCGGCCACGTCGGTGGCCACCATCACGTCGTACTCGCCGCGCCGGAACCCGGCGAGCGCCCGCTCGCGGTTGCCCTGCGAGAGCAGGCTGGAGAGCGAGACCACCTCGTGTCCGCGACGACGCAGGGCGCGCGCCAGCTCCGAGGTCGCCTCGCGCGTGGCGGTGAAGACGAGCACCTTCCGTCCCCGCTGCCGGTCGAGCAGGGCGACCAGCGCATCCCGCTTCGCGCGCTCGGGCACGACGAACATCACCTGCTCGATGCCCTCTGCGGTCACCCGCTCCGGCTCGATCCGCACCGTCTCGGGGTGCAGCATGAACCGCTCGGCGATCTGGGCGATCTCCTTCGGCATCGTGGCCGAAAAGAGCATCGTCTGCCGCGACATCGGCACACGGCTGCAGATCCGGACGATGTCGTCGATGAACCCCATGTCGAGCATCCGGTCGGCCTCGTCGAGCACGAGATACCGGATGTAGCGCGGCCGGAACCACGCCGAGCCGAGAAAGTCGATCAGCCGTCCGGGGGTCCCGACGACGATGTCCGGGCCGGCCTCGAGTTCGGCGCGCTGCGGGGCCAGCGACGTCCCGCCGTAGAGCAGCGCCACCTCGACCCCGAGCGCCTCGCCGAGATCGCGCGCGACGCCCCCGACCTGCTGGGCGAGTTCGCGCGTCGGGCAGACGACAAGCGCCTGGACGTTCCCGCTCGGCTCCAAGCCGTGGAGGATCGGCACGAGAAAACCGAGCGTCTTGCCGGTGCCGGTCTGGGCCACGCCGATCACGTCGTGGCCCTCGAGGGCCAGCGGAATGACCTGGGCCTGGATCGGGGTCGGTTCGACGAAGCCGCGCTCCTCGAGGGCCCGGAGCAACGACTCGCCGATCGGCAGCTCGGAGAACTTGTTCATTTCGAAATCAGCGCCTCTGGCGAACGTGCCGTCGAGAATAGCACCCGGCCCGCAACTCCGCTCCGCATCAGAACTCCCCGCGGTACTGGCGGTATCGGAGCTGGCGCTCCATCTGGCTGGCCGTCTCGAAGCCCGAGATGCGGAACCGGAACGTCACGCCCTCGGCGTCGCGGGGAAAATCGTCCGGCAGCGGCGGCAGGACGGCCCGCAGCAGCGCCGCGGACGAGGCGGCGTCGAGAGTCGGGAGCTGCGAGGAGTCGAGCACCTGGAGATCGCCGACGCTGCCGTCGCGGTGCAGCGTGAAGTGGATCGTCACCTGCCCGTCGAGGCCCGGGAGCCCCAGCATCGCCTGGTCGCGCTCGAAACGGCGGATCCGCCCGTAGAGTTCCCGCAGCCACGCCCGGTAGACCGCGAAGTAGACCTTGGTCGAGTACTCGCTCCAGTCGTAGTCCCGGCTGTCGAAGCGCAGGTTGTCGGCCCAGAATCCGCCGCTGACCGGAGCGTCGAAATCGGGCACCCGGCGCACTCGCGAGCGGTCCGGCCGCGGCCGGGCCGGGCGCGCCTCCGTGCGGTCCGGGACCGGCGGGAACGGCAGCGGGGCCCTTCCTGTCCGCGGAGCCTCGGGCTCCCGGGCCGGTACCTCGGCCGGCGTGCCGGTCTCGTCCTCCGGCATCGGAGCCGGCTCGCCGGACTCCTCGGGCGCAGGTTGGACGACGTCGGGGGTCGGCTCTTCGGCGCTGTCCGCGGGAACCTCTTCGGCGGGTTCCTCCTCGTCGTCGAGCGCCGCATCCGGGACGTCTTCGGGCGCTTCCTCGGGCGCGTCGGGGGCGATCTCCCCCTCGGGCGCGTCGACCGGCGCCGGCGGCGCGTGGATGTCGCTTTCGGGACCCTGCGGCCGGGTCGGCCGGGCCTCGATCTCCCCCTCCGGCGAGCTGAAACCGAGCAGCGACTCGTCGACCTGCGGCTGGTCGTCTCCCTGCGCGAGTTCGTCCGCCGGCTCGACCGGCTGCGCCGGTTCGGCCCGCGGCGCCGGTGCCGCCTGCTCCGGCTCGACGAACGTCAGCGGAACGGAGATCTCCTCGGGTTCCGGCGGCTCCGAGGGCCGGAACATCGCCATCGACGCCAGGAACAGCACCAGCAGGTGCAGCAGGAGCGAGATGGCCAGCGCCGCCACCAGCGGACCGTGGTCCCTCCGTTCGAGCCGATCGGCATCGAAGACGACGCTGCGGGCCCCGCTCACGCCCGGTCCCCGTCGAACCGGAGGACGGCCTCGTGGAAGGACCGGCGCCAGCGCTGGATCGGCGCCTCGGTCCAGCGCGGATGGACGCGATTCGTCAGCAGCACGGCCACCAGATCGTGCTCCGGAGAGATCCAGACCGAGGTGCCAGCAAACCCCGTGTGCCCGAACGAGCGTGGCCCGAACGGGCCCGCCGGCGCTTGCGGAGCCCTTCCCGACTGGAACGCGAAGGTCCGCGCGTCGCAACCGCCCTCCGCGAGCACCGAGGCGACGAGTCGCGCCGCCAGCCGGTCGAACGGCCGCTCGCCCGAGGCGATCGCCGAGGCGATCCGGAACACCGCTCCCGCGGTGGCGAACAGCCCCGCGTTGCCGGCGAAACCTCCGAGCATGGCCGCGTTGCCGTCATGGACCTCGCCGCGCAGGGCGTCGGGCGGCCCGGGCACCAGCGCCGTGCCCAGGGCCGCGTCGGGCACGGCGGCGGCGGCGAGTTCCGCCTCGTGGATCCGGCCGCACTCGGTCGGGGCGGTCACCGCGAGCAGGGCCGGGTCGACCGGGCCGGGCGTCACCTCACGTCCGTCGAGCCCCAGCGGAGCCGCCACCTCCCGTGCGAACAACTCCCGCAGCGGAACCCCGAAGCGCCGTTCGAGGGCGATCCCGGCGGCGATCGGCCCCAGACACGAGTAGACCGGCCCGCCGACCGGTCGCTCCTCGGCCAGCTCCGCGATCACCTCGGGAACCCGCTCGAGCGACGCCGTGCGGCGGTAGAGCGGGTACCAGGCAGGAAGTCCGGCTCGGTGGACCAGCAGATCGACCAGGCTCGGAGCGCCCGCCGGGCGCTCGGCCAGTTCCGGAAGCTCGGCGTCGAGAGGCTCTTCGGGGTCCAAGCGCCCCTCGGCGGCCAGCGCCAGCACGATCGCCCCGAGGGCGAGCGGCTTGGTCAGGCTGGCCAGATCGTAGAGGGTGTCAGCCCGGACCGGTTCGGCTCCCGGCTCGCGAGCGAGCAGCCCGACGGCCCCTCCCGCGAGCGGCCGTTCGTCCCCGGGCCGCCCGACCGCCCAGGCGGCTCCCGGCCAGTGCCCGGCCGCGACGTGCTCGGCGAGCAGCGCGTCGATGCGTGTCGGCATGGCGGCGGGTCGTGCTGCGTCCATCGCAGCCTTCATCATCGGCGCGGGCGCGGATCAGTGCCAGTGCGAGCCGGGGGGAAACCGGCCACCGCGGCTACTCCGCGATCGCGGCGATGATCTCGAGCGCCAGCTCGAGGGCCCGCAGGCCCTCTTCCGCGGTGCACGGACCGGCCTCGCCCCGCCGCGCTGCCTCGGCAAAGTCACGGAGTTCGACCGCCAGCGGCTCGTCACGCGGGACGTCGACCTGGTCCATCACGACGCGCGGCATCGGACCTTCACCCCCGGCCTCGACGCGAAACACCGCCAGCGTGCCCTGCGCGGTATCGCAGCTCGCGTAGCGACCGCGCTAGAACACCCGGACGCGACGCACGGCCTCGAGGCTGATGCGGCTCGCCGTCAGGTTCGCTGCCGCCCCGTTGTCGAAGCGGATCCGCACGGAGGCGATGTCGATCCGGTCGGTCAGCGCCGCGGTCCCGCTGGCGTCGAGGTGG
>JAJRXN010000232.1 GCA_024276295.1 Acidobacteriota bacterium | reverse complement strand
GCGCCAGCCGCTCGGAGAGGTCGGCCCGGGCGGAACGGCGCGCCGGAAGCAGCCCCCGGCGCAAGGCCAGCGCGGTGCCGGCCAGCCCGGACAGAGCGCTCCACGTGCCGAGGAGCAGGCGCTCGGCCGGGCCCGGCGGGAGGGCCCCGCTCAAAGGCGGTGCTCCGCGGAAGGGCTGTTGCAGGACGCGTGCGGGCGCGCCATGCTGGCGATCCCACCCGTGGTCCGACGAGCGCTGCTCTCGACGGCGCGCGGGTACTGCGCAGCCCGACGGGCACCCGGCAGCGACGATCCGGCGGACCGTTCGAGGAGACGTTCGATGCTCAACAAGATGGGAATCATCGGGGGAGGCATGATCGGCGGCGTGCTCCTCCAGGAGATTCCGCGCCGCCGGCTCGCACGGCGCGTCGGGCTCGTGGACATCATGCCCCCCGACCTGGCCAAGGGGAAGTGCCTGGACATCGCCGAAGGCAGCCCGGTGATGCGGTTCGACACCGAGCTGTCCGGCAGCAAGTCGTACGAGGTCCTCGAAGGGGCCGAACTGGTGATCAACACCGCGGGCGTGCCGCGCAAGCCGAAGCCGGACGGCACGCTGCCGACGCGTGAGGAACTGCTCCAGACCAATCTCAAGATCACCGCCGCCGTCGCCGCGGGGCTGCGCGAGTACTGTCCCGACGCGATCGTGATCTCGATCGCCAACCCGCTCGACGCGATCGTCTATCGCCTCCAGCAGCTGCTCGAGCCGGAGCCGGGGCGGCTGTTCGGCATGGCGGGCGTGCTCGACTCGGCCCGCTATCGGTGGTTCGTCGCCCAGGCGGCCGGCGTGTCGGTCGAGAACGTCGAGGCGCTGGTGCTCGGCGGTCATGGCGACACGATGGTGCCGATCCGCTCGGCGTGCCGGATCTGCGGCCTGCCGGTCGAGCAGTTCGTCGACGAGGAGACGCTGGCGGCGATCGAGGACCGGACACGCAAGGCGGGCGGCGAGGTGGTCAAGCTGCTCGGGACCGGCTCGGCGTTCGTCTCGCCGGCCTGGTCGGCACTCGAGATGGCCGAGGCGGTGATCCACGACAAGAAGAAGATCCTCCCGGTCAGTGCGCGGCTGTCCGGGGAGTATGGTGTCGAGGGTCTGTTCATCGGCGTTCCGGCGCTGCTCGGGAGGGGCGGTGTCGAGCGGGTGTTCGAGATTCCGCTGACCGACGCGGAGCGCGCGGGTCTGGAACGGTCGATCGCCGCGGTCCGCAAGACCTGTGCGGAGGTCGATGCGCTGGTGTAGGCGCCCGGGGGGACGGATCCTGCCGCGGTGGGGCGGCGAGGGGAGACGGACATGCGATTCGGTGCGTTCTGGTCGCCGCGTCGCCGCGCGCTCGCGGTGACGCTGCTGGCGCTCGTGACCATCGGTCCGGCGCTCGCGGTTTCTCTCGAGGAATCGCGGCCTGGCGTCTGGGGACTGTGCGTCGATCCGGACGGCAACCCGGTCGGCGGCGTCAAGGTGACGGTCAAGCCGCTCGGCACGTCTGCGGGGCCGATCACGGTCAAGAGTTCGAAGAAAAAGGGGCGGTTCGTCTTCCCGCGGCTCGAGTTCTACAAGGAAGGCTACGAGATCACGGTCGAGAAGGACGGCTGGTTCGTCGCCGAATATCACATCCGAACGCGTCGCGGGACGCGCGAGATCTGGCAGGACGATACCGGCCGGCTCACCCCGAAGCGGCATGTCTTCCCGCCGCTGCGATACCGCGGGCTCGGTACCAACGCCTCGATCCGGTTCGTGATGATGAAGGTCGAGGACTACGTCCCGCCGCGGCGCCAGGCCGAGCAGCAGAAGCCGAAGGAAGCCGAGCGGCGGCCGGTCGCCACGCCGCAGCCGACGACCCCGGCCGAGGAGGCCCAGCAGGCGCTGGCGCTCGGGGACCTCGAGACGGCGGTCGCGAAGTACCGCGAGGCGCTGAGCGCGAGTCCGGACGACGTCGACCTGCGCTGGGCGCTGGCGCGGACGCTGGCCCGCAAGGGCGACACCGGAGCGGCTCTGCGCGAGGCGATGAAGGTCCAGCGGACGGATCCCGAGCGCGAAGGGATCGACCTGACGATCGCCGGCTGGCTGATGGAGCAGGGACAGACCGGCACGGCGATTCCGTACCTCGAACGGGCTCGGACACGCGAGCCGGAGAACTCGACGGTGCTGGCGCGCCTGCATCAGGCCTACGCGGAGGCGGG
>JAJRXN010000231.1 GCA_024276295.1 Acidobacteriota bacterium | reverse complement strand
GGAAAGCCCTCCGTCAGGATCAGCAGGTCGCGTTCCTGCTCGGCCAGCCGAGGGTCGTTCGTGCACAGGAAGCCGCCGATGTTGACCAGCCCGTCCTTCTTGGCCGACATCGTGCAGCCGTCGGCGAGCGAGAACAGCTCGCGCACGATCTCGCGCACCGTGCGGTCCGCGTAGCCCGGTTCGCGCTGCTTGATGAAATAGGCGTTCTCGGCGAAACGACACGCATCGAGGTAGAACGGGATGCCGTGCCGGCGGGCGATCTCGCTGACGGCGCGGATGTTGGCCATCGAGACCGGCTGCCCGCCTCCGGAGTTGTTGGTGATCGTCAGCATCACCAGGGGGATCCGCTCGCGCCCGACCTCCGCGATCAGCGCCTCGAGCGCCTCCGTGTCCATGTCCCCCTTGAACGGCAGCTCGCGCGCCGGGTCGAGCGCCTCGGCACGCAGCAGGTCGCGCGCCTCGGCACCGCAGAACTCGATGTTGGCGCGCGTCGTGTCGAAGTGCGTGTTGTTCGGGACGACGTCGCCGGGCTTGCAGAGCACCGAGAACAGGATCCGCTCGGCCGCGCGCCCCTGGTGCGTCGGGATCACGTGCTCGAAGCCGAAGATGCCCTGCACCGCGTCGCGAAACCGGTACCAGCTCCGCGAGCAGGCGTAGGCCTCGTCGCCGCGCATGATCCCGGCCCACTGGTCGCGGCTCATCGCCGCCGTGCCGGAATCGGTCAGCAGGTCGATCAGCACGTCGTCCGCGTGGACCAGGAACAGGTTGTAGCCGGCCTCGGCGATGATCCGCTCGCGCTCGTCGCGCGAGGTCATGCGGATCGGCTCGACGACCTTGATCTTGAACGGTTCGATGATCGTCTTCACGGGTTCTCCGGGCGCCGCGATCGGGCGGACGAGGGTCGAGCCCGCGTATGCTAAGCCGAGTGCCGCGCCCGGAGCCAGCGAGCCGGGTCGTTGCGGGGCCGTGGTGGCGGCCCTACTTTTCGCCTCGCTTCGCTCCTTCCTGCCCGGGCCGGGAGGCCGCGGGCCTGCCGTGGGGGGCACGGAAGACCGATGCGCATCCTCTTTCTCGGGCCGGCCTCGTCGTGGCATGTCACCCGCTGGGCCCGCCGGCTCGGTGACCTGGGGCACGAGGTGACGCTGGCCTCGATGCACGCGATTTCCGAGGAGGTGCGCGATCTCGGCGTGCCGCTGGCCGCCTCGCTCGGCCAGGGCGCGACATCCCCCGTCACGCTGCTGTCGGCCGTCCGCCGCGCGCGGGCGCTGGTGGCCCAGCGGCGCCCGGACCTCGTGCTGGCGTACTACATGTCGAGCTACGGGCTGGTGGCGGCGCTGTCGGGCGGCCGGCCGTTCGTCGGTGCGGCGGCTGGCGGCGACGTGCTCGTCGACCCGTTCGATGGTCCGCTGCGCAGGGCGGTCAACCGCGGCGTGCTGGCGCTGGCGCTCGCGCGCTGCGACGGGATGCTCTGCTGGGCTCCGCACGTCGCGTCGCGGCTCGTCGAACTCGGCTTTTCCGAGGAGCGCATCCTGGTCCAGCCGCGCGGCGTGGACCTCGAGCGTTTCCGCTGGCGTGCGCCGGAGGACGCGCCGCAGCGTCCGCTGCGGATCTTCTCGATCCGCCTGTTCAAGCCGCTCTACCGGCTCGAAACGCTGGCCGAAGCGCTCGTCGAGCTGCGCCGGCGCGGCGTGCCGTTCGAGGCGCGCCTGGCCGGCTGGGGGCCGGAGCGCGAGCGGATCGAGCGGATCCTCGTCGAGGGGGGCGCGGCGGACGCCGTGGAGTTCCCCGGGAAGGTGCCGCCCGACGACGTTCCGCGCGCGATGGCCTGGGCCGACGTGTACGTCAGCACGTCGAGCACCGACGGTGCGTCGGCGGCGCTGTTCGAGGCCCTCGCCGTCGGCCTGTTCCCGGTCGTCTCGGACATCCCCGCCAACCGCGCGTTCCTCGAGCCGGGCCGGACGGGGCTCTTCTTCCCCGTCGGGGACGCGGCGGCCCTGGCCGGGGCGCTCGCCGGGCTGGCGGCCGACCGCCGGCGGATCGTCGACGGCGTGCATGCGGCGCGCGGTCTGGTGCGCGAGCGGCTCGACTTCGAGGCCAACATCCGCCGGATCGCGGAGTGGCTCGAGCAGCTCGTCGCCGGGCGTCAGCGGGGATCGCAGTAGAGCCTGGCCAGCCCCGCAAGGTCGGTGACCAGCGTATCGGAGCGCGACGTCAGCACGTCGAGCACGCGCCGGTACCAGCGTGCGATCTCCGGCGTCTGTCGCGAGAAGTAGTTCGGATGCAGGTTGATCACCAGTGCGCGTTCGAGTTCGACGGCCCGTTGCGCGAGGCGGTGGACGTAGTCGACGGCGTCGTCTTCCGCAAGCCCGAGTCCGGTGACCGAGAACAGCGTCGAGTCCATCACGTGCAGCGGGATCTCGAGCAGGCGGCCGCGCATCCGTCGCGGAGCCGGGAGCGGGTGGGTCGCCGGGTCGAGATGCTCGCGGTCCATCACGGTCGAGTCGTAGTGCGCCTGGGCCGCCTGCATCCCGTCGAGCACGCCGCGGGTCAGCCGCAGGTAGTGCATCCGCAGGCCGTGGACCGGCCGGCCGAGGATGTCGCGCAGGTCGCGGAACTCCCCTGCCAGCTCCGCCGCGTCGTCGTGGCTCTGGCCGTGAAGGCCGATCTCGAAGCCGTCGTCCGCCAGCCGGCGGATCGCCGGCGCGGCGGCCTCTCGCGCGTAGCGGATCCCGAGGCCGGGGCGCATGGCGAAGAACCACGTGCTGCGCACGCCCGTGGCGAGTTCGTGCTCGCGCAGCGCGTCGATCGTGTCCCAGCGGTCATGTCCGAACAGCGCCAGCCCCAGTCCCCAGAGCTGGTCGACCGCCCGCAGCGGCCGGAACCGCCGGCCGACGTTCTGGCGCAGCGCGTTGAACGCGGCCGCGAGCAGGAACCGGTCGACGACATGCTCGCGCAGGCCGAGGTGGTCGACGTCGTGGCTCAGGCCGACGACCAGCCGCACGCCCGCCGGCCGCTCGAGGGCCAGTTCGCCGCTCGTCGGCGGCTCGGGATAGCCGCGCCCAGGGCGCCGCGACCGGAGCGTCGGACCTCGTCCCGCGTTCACCCGCGCCTCCGGCGTCACATCGGCATGCCGCGCACGCCGAAGTAGCTGAACAGCCGGCGCACCATCGCACCGAGGGCGCGCTCGCGCGGCTCGATCCGGTAGCGCCGCAGCCGGGCGTTGAAGAACGATCCGTGCTCGGGAAGGCTCGTCGTGTCGAGAAAGATCCGCAGGCAGGGGCCCTCGACGGGCGGGAGTTCGTTCGGATCGGCGGCCCAGAACAGCTCGGCGCCGTCGGGATGGTCGGGCCGCCAGTGGACGTGGAACCGCTGCTCGTCCCGGGCCAGGACGTCGACGCGGTGTCCGAGCTGTTCGGAGACCTCGAGGAACTTGTCGAAGATCTCGAACAGTCGGCGGCGCCGTTCGTCGTCGTCAGGCGGCGTGCGGTAGGGCTGCCTGATGACCTTCGCCGGGATGCCCACGGCCATCGAGTTCGGCGGGAACTCGCCACGCAGCAGCGCCTTGGCGCCGATGATCACGTCGTCGCCGATCCTCGTCCCGGGCATGATGAACACCCGCCACGGAATGTAGACGCGATCGCCGATGATCACGTCGCCGGTCTGGAACGGAAACCCCTCGAGGTATGGCAGGAACGAGCCGTGGGTGAAGATGTGCGTCGCGCCGCCGATGCTGACGTCGTCACCGATGATCACCTTCTGCCCGCAGTCGATCCAGCACAGCGGACAGATGTACGAGTTGACGCCGAGCCGCAGTTCGGAGCGGGGGAAGAACTTCTCGCGGCCGTTGACGATCGTCAGCGAGCCGATCTTGGCGTAGTCGCCGAGCACGACCCGCCCGGCACGCATCAGCGTCAGCGGGTGGAACCGCACGTGGCGGCCGATCTCGATCGTGTCCGCGACGATGACCGAGAATGGACCGAGCCGCGCATGGTCGCCGATCCTCACGATCCGCCCCGAAAGCACCATGCCGAAGCCGAGCTTCGCGCCGCGGCCGATGTCGACTCCGCGGGCGCGCAGCCAGGCGACCTTGATGCGGCTCGGCAGCAGCGAGAACAGCAGGGCGCGGATCATCGTCTTCCCCGAGACGCCGGCCGGGCGTCGTCGCGGGGAACGATAGTGCCCGACCGGCCTCCGTCCAAGGGCAGACTCGTGTCAGCGCGAGCGGAAACGCAGGACGACCGACCGTTCATCCAGCCGCTCGGCATCGACGGGCGACAGTCCACCGGCCGCCGCCTGTTCGGTGAGTTCCTCGACCGTGTAGGTGTCGCCCCCTTCGGTCAGCGCGAGCATGTTGACCGCGAACAGCGCCGCCGCGGCGGGCTCCCAGCGTGACGGCTCGCGGGCGTTTTCGTGGATGACGACCAGCGCGCCGGGAGCTAGCAGCGGGGCGAGCCGCCTGAACAGCTCGCGGTTCTGCGCCGGCGAGGCGGCATGCAGGACCTGGGAGATCAGCATCCGGTCGAACGGACCGGCCTGCTCCGCGGGTGCCGGCTCGCGGTAGAAGTCCCAGCGCAGGAAGCGCAGCCGGTCGCCCACGGCGGAGTCGGCGAGCCGCCGCCGGGCCACATCGAGCGTCAGCGGGAGATCGATCAGCGTCGCCTCGAGCCCGGGGTGCTCGCGCAGCGCCCGTTCGACGTACACGCCCGGTCCTCCGCCGAGATCGGCGAGGCGCCGCGCTCCGGCGAGATCGAGCCGTGCGAGCACCGCCGGGGCCCGGTCCCGGCTGACCGCCGCCATCGCTTCGATGAACGCCGCGTTGGTCTCCGGATCGTCGAGCGCATCCGGTTCCTCGTGGACCGGCCGGCCGGCCCGGATCGTCTCCTCGAGCACGCCCCACGCCCGGTACAGTCGGTCGCGATGGCGCAGCAGGGCGAGGTAGTCCGGGTCGGTCAGCAGCGGCACGTAGCGCGGTGCGAGCCGCACGCGGGAGTCGCCCGCCGGCTCGAGCACGCCGAGCGCTACGAGCGCGTGGGCGAGGATCGCGACGCCGCGGGCCGGCAGGTCGAGCCGCCGGGCGATCTCCGCAACGTCGCGATCGCGGCCGGCGACTTCCGCCACGAGACCGGTCTTCACGCCGGCGAACAGGATCTTCGAGTGCGTGAACCCCTGGGCGATCGCTTCGAGTTCGGTGCGCGGGTCGCGGGTCATCGGCGGGCTCCTCTCGCGATTGGTGGGGTCGGGGCGGAAGGCTATAGTCGCAAGGCCCGCGACACGGGGCCAGTCCTCCCGGAGGTCGGCATGGGGTCGTCGAGCGGACCACCCGCGAACCTGCGCTACGGCGCGGACTACCGCGAGGAGATCGTCCTGGCCGACGGCCGGCGGCTCTGGCTGCGGCCGATCCGCCCGGACGACAAGCAGGCCCTGCTCGAGGCGTTCGAGAAGCTGTCTGAGACCTCCCGCTACCAGCGGTTCCTCAGCGAGCGGGTCCGACTCGACGAGGAGGACCTCCGGTTCCTGACCGAGGTCGACGGGTGGAACCACTTCTGCATCGTGGCGGTCGACGGCCCCGACGACGCCACCGCGCACGGCGTCGGCTCGGCACGGTTCGTCCGGTCCGCCGACGAGCCGAAGGTCGCCGAGCCGGCGGTGACGGTGATCGACGCCTGGCAGGGGCAGGGCGTCGGGCGCCAGCTCCTGCTGCGTCTGATGGAAGCGGCGCGCGAGCGGGGGATCGAGGTCTTCCGCTCGACGGTGCTGGCCTCCAACGTCGCCGTCCGGCGGCTCTACGAGCAGATCGGCTCGAAGGCGCGGATGCGCCACGAGGGACCGCTGGTGATCTGCGAGTTCGATCTGCCGGCGGCGACCGAGCTGGCCGCTGCGCGGACCTCCGAGGACCAGTTCCGCTGGGACGCGATCTGGCGCTACTTCAGGCTGGTCGCCAGCCGCATCCTCGCCGAACGGACCGACTGACCGGATCCGCCACGCCGCGCCTTTCTCAGCGCCTGCCACGCGCGTCCGAGTTCCGACCCGCTCTCCGGGCGCCCTCCGGTCGTCACGGGGCTGGCGGCCCGAGGCAGGGCGCGGTAGCGCTCGGCCACGCCGGGTCCGCGCAGGGGGCGTGGTGCCGCGAGGGCCGGGACGCTTCCCGGCGAGGCGGCCAGGGTCAGCGGGCGGGCCGCCGGGCGCGAGGGGACCGCCGCAACCGCGCCGGCCGGCAGCACGATCGCCAGCAGGATGACGATCGCGAGCGGTGCGGCGAGGCGGCGGGTCCTGGTCACGGTGGCGGGCCTCCTGCGCCCGGGCGGGCGCTGCGGATGCTCCCTTCGCAAGGGCCGTACCACCCGGAAAAAAGGACGCGCCGCGACGGCTGCGAACGCCGGCGGTCGCTCCGGGCCGGCGCGCTCCGGGCGGGACGTCCGGAATCCGGACACCCGGATGCGGGCTTCGGGACGAGCTGGCCCGTGTCCGCGGGAACGGAGCGCGGTCCGCCCGGGCCGGACCTTCAGACGCGGATGAAGTCCGCGATCGCGGGATCGGCGCGCAGGCGGACGAGATCGTCCTTGTCGGGACGCCGGGGGCGGTCCCGCTCGCGGTCGACCAGGCACAGGAAGCCGAGACAGGCGTCGTCGTCGGCGCGGAACTGGTGCCATTCCCCCGGGCCGATCTCGAGCAGATCGAACGGTTCGAGCGTCGTGATCCGGCTCCCGGCCAGGGCCCGGCCGCGGCCACGCAGCACGAGCACCGCATGGGCGTGCCGATGCCGCTCGAGCGTCGAATGGCCGCCCGGCGCGATCTCGAAGTACCGCAGCTCGGCACCCGGCCCCCGCGCGCCGTCGAACAGCACCTGGCGCATGACGGCGCGGAAGTGCGTCCCCTGCGGCTTGTACTCCAGCAGGTCGACGTTTTCCCAGCGGAACCCGTCGCGGAACCGTCGGTGGCGGCTCATCCGGCACTCTCCCGGGCGGCCTGGACGAACCGGCGGATGCGCGCATCGAGCCCGCCGTCGCCGACGTGCAGGCTGCCTCCGATCAGCAGCATGACGTCCGGTCCGCAGGTCGCCACCAGCTCGGGGACGCGCTCGAGGTCCATGCCGCCAGCGGGCACCGGCAGCGCCGGCCGCAGGGGCGGCCAGGCGCCGCGCAGCCGTTCGAGCAGCCGCTCGACCGTCGCGGCGGACCAGGCGAAGCGACCTGCAAGGTGAGGATAGATCGACGCGTCGGCGCCGAAGAGCCGGAACAGGCGGCCGAGCAGAAGGTCCGGCGCGATCGCACCGGCGCCGGCCAGGGCGGGGTGGGCGATCAACGGCCCGTCCCACAGGCCGTGCGCCAGGTGGTGGAACGCCGAGGGACCGACCAGCATCGGGCAGCACAGCAGGGCGTCGGCACCGGCCTGCCGGGCCACGTCGGCCTGGCGGCGGAGCGCATCGCCGTCGCCGAGGACGTGCGGGGCGTAGCGTGCCCGGTGTCCCGTCTCGTCGGCCGCGCGGTCGAGCGCGGCGCACACGGCGTGGACGCGCTCCTCGAATGGACAGAAGGGATGGTCGGCCAGGCCGTGGTCGTCCTTGATCAGGTCGATCCCGCCGCGGGCCAGCCGCGTGGCGAGTTCGGCCAGCTCGGCCGGCCCGAGGCCGAGCGGCTTGAGCGCGCTGGCGGTCAGCGGTCCGCGGCGCACCCCGCACAGTGCGCGCAGACCGGCGATGCCGTGCCGCGGCCCGGCGAAACCGATCCGCAGCTCCTCGGGAAGTTCGACGTCGAGCAGCCGCACGTCCGGCTGGAGCGACGAGTTGCCGAACAGCAGGTTGAGCAGCACGGAAGGATCGATCGCCGAGAGCGCCGCATCATAGGCCAGCACGGCGCGGACGCCGCCGTCGTCCGAGGGGCGCAGTTCGGCGATCGCCGGGATGACCTGCGAGCGGATCCGCGGGTCGCGGACGGCGGCGTCCGGCAGCTCGACGGTCTGTTCGCGCGCCAGCTCCTCGGCCCGTTTCCGGGCGAGGGGGGGGGCCACGTCGAGCCGGTAGGTGGCGAGGATCGGGTCCACCGGGTTCACTCCTGCCGCGCATCCGGTCTGTCGGGCGGAGCGACGAAGACCTGCACGACGAACAGACGTCCCCGCTCGTCCTGGGCGACGCCGACTCCCGTGAGACGGGCGGTGGCGTCGAGCATGTTCTCGCGATGTCCGGGGCTGTCCATCCAGCCCTGCACCGCCTCCTCGACCGGATCGATCGCCCCCTCGATCAGGGCCAGGTTCTCCGCCACCAGACGATAGCGGAAACCGACCGCGGCGAGCCGGTCGCCGACCGTCGATCCATCCTCGCTACGGTGGTCGAGCAGGCCCCGGCGGGCGAGCTCGCGGGCATGCTGCGTGCACGCCGCGTCGAGCCGGGGGTCCCGTGTCAGTCGGGGCAGACCGCGTTCGCGCCGCACGCGCGCGCCGCCCTCCGCGATCGCCTCGCGCAGCCGGTCGAGTCCGGCCGGCGAGAACTGCGCCGTGCGGCCCGCGGCGTCGCCGTCGGGCCCCGTGGCCAGAGCGACCACCACGACGATCCACCCGTCGGAGGCCCGCGCCACGCCGACGGCCGCGGCACGCGTCGCCGGAGAGAGTGCCAGCGACCATCCGTCCTCGAGCGTTCGGAGCAGCCGCAGCGCCTCGTCGGCCGGCCGTTCAGCATGACGGAGCAGGATCACCTCCTCCAAGTCGTGTCCGGCCGCCGGTAGCCCGGCCCGTTCGAGCCAGCGGCCCGGTGGGGAGGAGACCTGCATCCGTTCGTCCGGGGGGCGGGCCGCGATATCGAGCGCCCAGTCGCGGGCCGCGGCAAGCATCGACTCGGGACTCGCCAGCGGGTCGATCCCCGCAGCGGCGCGCTCGCGCGCGAGTCGCTCGAGGATCTGCCGCGCCAGGCCGTCGAGCGGGCGTGGCGGGATCGGCTCGGCTCCGGCCGGAGCGCCGCAGGACAGCACAAGGGCCAGCAGCATCGGGACCGGCAGAACCGGCCGCAGGAGCGCCGGCAGGCTACCCGTCACGGTCCGGACTCCCGGCGAGTTGCCGCAGGCGCTTGACGGCCGCGGCGCGCTCGCCCGCGGCGTCCCGTTCGCGGCGGGCCGCCTGTCCGAGCCACCGGTGGACGTAGACCTGCAGGACCGCGTAGAACGCCGCCGCACCGAGGACCAGAGGGGCGAGCAGGACGGCGGCCTGCTCGCGGTTCCACAACAGAAGCAGCGTCGCGGCGCCGGCGCCGGTGGCCAGCAGCGGTCGCATCAGCGACCAGCCGAAGCGACGCAGCCAGATCTCTTCGGCCCGGGCCAGCCAGCGGCGCCGCTCGCAGGCGAGCAGCGTCTCGACGGCCGGGCGCAGCGTCGTGCGCCGGGCCGGCGGAACCGTCGCGAGCAGCGCGTCGGCCAGTTCGTCGCCGCGCCCGTCGCCGGCGGCCGTGCCGCCGTGCCGGTCCGTCACGAGGCCCTCGTCTTCTTCCGCCGGGAACGACCTTCCCGGCGGCCAGTCGCGGCGTTCCCGCGCCGCGCGGGGCCGCGCAGGACGCGCACGAAGCAGAACGTCACGAGGCCGAGCACGCTGGTCCAGGTGACCGCCATGAACGCCAGCGCTCCGGCACTCATCGGACGGCCTCCAGTGTCTCGCGTCGGCGGCGCCTGCTCCAGATCGACCGGATCATGAACAGGAACGCCGCGACGATCAGCAGCATGATCCCTCGCATCAGCCAGATCGCCCGCGCGCGGTAGCGGACCTCGACGGCCAGGGTCACCTCGTGCGGTCGCAGCGTCTCCCCGGCGCGAGGCTCGTACTTCGGACCGAGAAGCTGCGCGTAGCGCTTGAAGCGCTCGAGACCGATCTCGCGCAGCACGTCGAGGTTCGTCCCGACCCGGTCGATACCCAGCGGCGCCGAGGGGTGGATCACGATCTCGAACCAGATCGGCACGTCCCGGCCGCGCGCGCTGACCGCGGCGGCGAGCTGCGCTTCGATCTCCGCCAGCTCGCGTGCCTCCTCGCTGCCCTCCGGCGGCCGGTCGAGGCGGAAACGCCCGTCGAACCGGCGTACGTTCTCGAAGCCGGTGTGGATGGTCGGCGACGGGATCAGCCGGTCGTGGATGATCGCGTCGAAGAACCACGCGCCGAAGATCGCCAGCAGCAGCAGCGGCGTGACGAACGTCATCACCCAGCGGAACACGCCCGGCACGCGGACCTCGGCTCCGCGATGCATCTCCTGCCAGCCGCGCCGGATGCCGAAGATCCACGAGAAGATCACGACCTCGATCGTCGTGAACAGGACGAGACCGATCGTCCCGGCCCAGAAGTCCATCTCGTCGAGGGCGCCGTAGCGGTAGAAGTACACCAGCGGGACGCTGGCCAGGACCCAGACCACCCCGAGCAGGGCCGCCGCCGCGCCGCGGGAGATCCGTGCTTCGTCCTGCAGGAACGCCATCACCGGCTGCGCCACCGCCACCGAGGACGTGAACGCGGCGAAGAACAGCAGCAGGAACCACATGCTGCCGAAGAGGTGCACGCCGCCCATTCCGCGGAAGATCTCCGGCATCGAGACCATGCCGATCCGGAACGTCCCGCCCGAGGCGACCTCGGCGATCCGCTCCGGTCCGAAGTACAGTGCCGCCGCCGGGATGGCGATCATGCTGCCGAAGACGACCTCCACCAGCTCGTTGATCGACGCGGCGGTCAGCCCCGTCAGCACGATGTCGTCGTCCTCGCGCACGTACGAGCCGAAGCACTCCAGCGCACCGTAGCCGATCGTCAGCGTGAAGAAGATCTGCCCCGCCGCGGCCATCCAGACCTGCGGGTTGGCCAGAGCGGCGAAGTCCGGCCGCCAGAGAAACTCGAGGCCCGCCAGCGCGCCGCCGCCCTGACCGAGGACCCATGCGCCGAGCACGATGCAGAACAGCAGCAGGATCGGGATCGCGATCTTGGCCAGCAGCTCGATCCCGCGCTGGACGCCGCGGTAGAGCACGAAGACGTTCAGCGCCAGCGCGATGATCAGGAACAGCCCCGCCGTGCCGAACCCGGTGAAGTAGTTGTGGGTCGGGGCGTTGCCGAGGAACTCCTCGAAGAACCCGCCGAGGTCCACCGCGCCGTCCTTGTAGCGCCCCGTCAGCGAGAACCAGGAGTACGCCAGGCACCACGCCTCGATGTAGGTGTAGTAGATGACGAAAACCAGCGGCAGCGAGACGCCGATCACGCCGACGTACTTGCCCCACGGCCGGCCGGTCATCACGTCGAACATTCCGGGAGTCGTGCCGTGGCCGGCCCGGCCGCCGATCCGCCCGACGGTCCAGGCGATCCACATCGCCGGCAGGCCGAGAAGCAGCAGGGAGAGAACGTAGGGGATCATGAACGCGCCGCCGCCGTGGTTCGCCGCCTGGCCCGGGAAGCGCAGCAGGTTGCCGATCCCGACCGCGCTGCCGGCGGCCGCGAGGATGATGCCGATCCTCGAGCCCCACTGCTCCCTCTGTCCCGCTGCTTTCACGTTGCTCGACCTCCTCCCCCGGAGCCCGCGGACGGCGTCTCCCGCGCTACTCGAACGCGACGTCCGCCCGAGCGATCGCTTCCCGGATCTCCCGGACGGCCCGCTCGATCCCGATCAGCACGGCGCGGGCGATGATGCTGTGCCCGATGTTCAGCTCGATGATCTCCGGGATCTCGGCGATCGGCGTCACGTTGCGCACGGTCAGGCCGTGCCCCGCCGCGACCGTCAGGCCGCGCTCGGCCGCGCGGCAGGCTGCGGCGACGAGGGCGTCGTAGGCCGCCGCCTCGTCTGCGGCCGTCGTGGCGATGCTGTAGGCGTTGGTGTTCAGCTCGATCGTCTCGACCCCGATCGCGACGGCGGCATCGACCTGGTCCGGTTCGGGATCGATGAACAGGCTGGCCGGAATCCGCGAGCGACGCAGCGCCGCGACGTGGCGTTCGAGCCGGCGGCGGTTCTTCGCGGCGTCGATGCCGCCCTCGGTCGTCACCTCGCCGGGGCGCTCGGGCACCAGTGTCACCAGGTCGGGGCGCACCTTGCGCGCGATGGCCAGCATCTCGTCCGTCGCCGCCATTTCGACGTTGAGTCGCGTCGTGACGACCTGGCGCAGCCGGTGCAGGTCGTCGTCCTGGATGTGCCGGCGGTCACCGCGCAGGTGGCAGGTGATGCCGTCCGCCCCGGCCAGATCGCACAGCACGGCGGCGGCGACGGGGTCGGGCTCGGCTGCGCGCCGGGCCTGCCGCACGGTGGCGACGTGGTCGATGTTGACCGACAGGCTGGCTGACATCGGCAGGATCCTCCGTCCGGTCCCGCGGGCCGGCTCAGGGCCGGCGGCGGCGGCCCGGCTTGCGCGGCGGCTTCGTCGGGGCCGGCTCGGCGGCGGCACGCCGCCGAGCGCTCTTGCCGCCCTCGTCCTCCGTGACGGGGGCGCGGAAGGTCTCGATCTTCGTCCAGTCGGGAAACGGCCGCGGGCCCCGTTCGCGCGCCTCCTCGCGCTCGATGCCGCGTTCGACCGCCGCGATCAGGTAAGGCCGCAGTTCCTGCGGCGGCACGATCCGCTCGATCGAGCCGACGGCCATCGCGCGCTCGATGCTGTGGATGCTGTCGAACTCGGCGGCGACCTCGCCGAGCTTTTCGGCGTGGACCAGCTTGTACAGCTCGTCGTAGCGCGCCTGGAGCCGCGCCCGCCGGGCGCCGGTCGCCGAACGGAGCTGGTCTTCGAGGGCGCGGATGCGCGGGTCCTGGCGCGTCCGCCGCCGGACGTCGCCGGCGAAGACCACGGCCGCCGCCGGAGCGCCGCCGATCACCGAGGCGTACGTGTGCTCGAGGGCCGAGGACTCGAGACCCTCGTTGAGCGCCCGGGAGAACACGACGAACGCGCCGCCGTGATAGCGGGAGATCACGCAGAAGACGATCGGTCCCTCGAAGTTGACGATCGCACGGCCGATCTCGGCGCCGAACTCGAGCTGCCAGTTGCGCATCGATTCGGGCGAGCCGTCGAAGCCGGACAGGTTGGCCAGGACGACGGCCGGCCGGTTGCCGCTGGCGGCGTTGAGCGCGCGCGCGACCTTCTTCGATGAGCGCGGGAACAGCGTTCCCGCGGTCCACTGCTCCGGTCCGTCGGCCGGAATCAGCCCGGCGCGCGGAAGCGGCCGCGATTCGAAACCGATGATCTCGACCGGCCGGCCGCCGAGATGGGCGTCCCAGACGACGGCGACCTCGGCGTCCTGCATCGCCGCCCAGCGTTCGAGCGGCGGGTGGTCCTGGTCGATCACGGCGCGCATCACGCGGCGGATCTCGAACGGGCGCTTGCGCCCGGGATTGGTCTCCGGCGAGAACACCTCGCCGATCGTGCGGAACTCGCCGTCGGAGCCGTCGTACGGGTGCCGACAGACGTCACGGTCGACCGGGTCGACGGTCGGTGCCCGGCGCGGGAAGCGCTCGCCGGGCGCGATGTAGGTGTGCTCGTAGTGCTGGAGCAGCAGGCGGCACGCCTCGCCGATGTCCTGGGCCCAGTACTGCGCCTGGCCGTTGGGTCCCATCACGCGGTCGTAGCCCCCGATGCCGTGGTTGTCCTCGGCCGAGATGCCGCCCGAATAGTCGAGCGCCTTCTTGCCGGTGAGCACCATCGCGCCTTCCGGCGTCATCACCAGGATGCCGCGCGTGTGCATCAGCATCGTCGCTTCGGCGTTCCAGTAGGGCTGGGCTCCGACGTTGATCCCGTGGACGATGACGTTGACCTCGCCGCCGGCCTGGGTGAACAGCACGAGCCGGCGCAGTACCAGCGCGATCCAGTCCATGTTCTCGGTGCCGCTTTCCATCGAGATCCGCGCGCCGGCGGACACCGCGAACCACTCTACGGGCACGCCGAGCCGTTCGGCGAGGTCGAGCGCGCCGATGATCCGGCGGCACTCCGGCTCGGCGAGCGAGCCGAGACCGCGGCTGGGATCGCCGAGCACGATCACGCGCCGCATCCCTTCCGGGTAGCGGTCGGTGACGTTGGTGATCACGCCGACGACGACGTTCGCGCTGTTCTCGCCCCACGGCCGGTCGACCGGTGCCAGCCGGCCGTCGGCGCCGAGGTCGTATTCCTCGAACGACCCCGGTGGGAAGCCGGCGCTGGTGTCCTCGGCGCGCGGAGTCATCATCCGCACGATCTCGAACGGATAGTGCAGACCGCGGCGCTGCATCCGTACGACCTTCTGCCGGTACGGACTCAGCGGGCGGATCGGACGCCGCGAGGGGGGGCGCTGGTCGATCTTGACGCCGCGGCCGCCGGGATTCGAGATGTGGATGTCGACCTCCGCCAGCCGGTCGTCGCCTCCCTGTGGCAGCAGCGCGCGCAGGACGATCTTCTCGATCCCCAGTCCGGCGGTCACGGGCAGCATGCGCGTGGCGAGGTGGGCCAGCTCGTCCTGGCCGGTGGGGAACGGCTCGCGCGTGAACAGCATCACGCGGTTCATGTACAGCCGGTTGTCGGCGGTGCGGGTCGACTGGAACCGGCGAATGCCGGCCAGCGCCTCGCGCAGCAGCCGCTCGAGCAGCGGCAGCGCGACGACGCGTCCGCCGGCATCGCGCCGTGGCGTGAGGTCGCGCACTTCGGCCAGCGCGAACAGCCGCTCGTCCTGGGGGTTGTCGCGCGCCACGGCATGGAACAGGTAGATATCCTCGACCGACGGCAGCCGTTCGAGCAGGAAGTTCGACAGCCGCTGGAGATCGAGGCGTTCGGCCATCATCGGGTGCACGCCGCGCAGCAGCGGATCCTCGCGGAAGCCGACGCCGTCGGGCCGGAACGTGAAGTGCGTCTGCCCGGGACCGACGTCGGTACGAAAGCCGGTCACGGAGAGCACGATCCGCTCGACGCGCCGGGGGAGTTCCATCCCGTCGACCGCCGCGACCGCCCACTCGCGCAGCTCGTCGCGCGAGACGTTCTCGTGCCGGCAGCGCACGAAGAAGTCGAGCGCGATCGCGTCGCCGTCCGGCACCTCGCGCAGCAGCGGTGTCAACAGCGAGACCGCCTCGGTCAGCCGGTCCGAGACCTGGTGCGTCGTGAACACGTGGTACCGCCGGTCGTCCTCGACGAACTCGGCGACGGCGATCGAGTGGCCCTCGACGGTCACCACGCGCAGGTTCTCGAGCGGCCGCGTGCGGTAGTAGCGGCGCGTCAGCGTCTCGAGAATCAGATGCCGCAGCGCCAGGTCGGCCCGCGTGAACTGCTCGGCCAGCAGGTTGAGCAGCGGCTGCGGACAGGAGACGACCCGCTCGAGCCGCGGCGTCCGGTCGGCGGCGTCCGGGGTCCGTGCCAGCGACTCGAGGTCCGCCATCACCTGCTCGAAGACGCGCCGGC